>JBEPZA010000037.1:0-7782 GCA_041641075.1 Aquificaceae bacterium
ACCTCATCGTTAATCAAAGACTCCTCTAAGTAAGTGAATATGCTGTTTACAATCCTTTTTAGTTTAGTTTTCGTTATTGAGCTTTCTTCTGAAAGCTTTATAAATATACTTTCAATTAAATCTGATCTTTTCATAACTTCATCTTCTTTTTGAGAATATCTCCGAGAGTGAAGCCTACATCCGCTGATTGTTCTGGTAAGTTCTCCTCCATCTCAATTTTGCGGCTTTCCTCTTTCATGCTTAGAGTTATCTTTTCGTTTTTGATGTCCATATCAATAATCCTTACATTCACAGTTTGTCCAATTTCAATCTGGGTCCCTTTGGGAATCTCTGACAGAGGCAAAAGCCCATCCACTCCTTCAGGGAAACCTAAGAACACTCCAAAAGGATGCCTACTCTTCACTTGTAGTGATACTCTGTCACCTACCTTATACCTTTGTGATATTAGCTCCCATGGGTTAACAGTAAGCTGTTTTACACCGAGTTTTACCATATCACCTTCCACACCCAAAACAACGAATTCCTTTTCTTCTCCAACACTTAAAACATCTTCCATTCTTCCGACTTTTGACCAGCTTAAGTCATTTTTATGTACGATACCTTTTACTGAATTTCCCAAATCAATAATCGCTCTCGCCCCCTCTATTCTTTCTATCTTACCTTTAACCTTACTTCCTACAGGGTTGATCTTTATGTACTCTTCCCATGGTTTTGGTAGAGCTTTCTTGATGCTGAGTAAAAGCTTTCTCTTGCTTGGATCAAACTCGAGTACTTTAGCTTTTACCTTTGTGCCTCGTTTATATGATGTATCGCCGTAAGCGATCTCGTTTTTGGGCACAAAACCTTCTAACCCCTCCTCTATTTCCAAGATTAGGCCTTTGTCCGTAACTTCTATAACATCACCTTGAATAATATCTCCTTTTTTGATAGTTTGTGATGCTTTTTCCCATGGGTTTTCTTTGGTTTCCCTAAGACTTACGAATATAAATTCTCCATTCTTCGCTATTTTCTTTATCTTCACCTTAAGGCGCTCATCTATTTCAGCGTAGTTGTATGGATTTTTGTCTCTTCCCCAAGATAATTCTTCTTTTGGCAAGAATGCCCTGAGCACACCACCAATTAGTAAGGTAATTCCTTTCTGGGGATCTATTTTTATGACTTTTCCATCTAATATGTCTCCCACTTTGAGCTTCTCAAGAAGCTTCTTCTTTTTCCTTTCATCCCTTTCCTTCATATATGGTTTTTCGGAGACTTTTATATTTAGTCCATCTTTATCTTTTTTAAATTCCGTTATTTTGACAGTTACTCTTGAGCCTACCTTTAAGCCTCTTCTACCTTCATTTTTGGGCATGTGAGCTTCTAAGCCACTCAAATCGATAACGTAGTGATCCTCCTTTACCTGTTTTACTCGTCCAAACACAAAAGTTCCCTTTTCGAAGTGAGACTTTAGTACGTAATAAAGCTTGCCCTCTATGTACTTTTTGTAGGAAAGTACGGGTTGCCCATTCTTCCCTAACCTAACTACTACTGCTTTTATGTTATCGCCTTCTTTTATGTTTTCTGGTAGCTCCTCCCTTGGTAGAATAGCTTCGACTTTAAAACCAACATCCACGTAGACTGAATTTTCCGTTATTTTCAATATGGTGCCATCAACAATTTCGTTCTTTCTAAAGGTTTTAAACTGCTTGTCTAGAAGCCTTTCAAATTCACCCATTACATCCTCCAGGATGTAGTATTATAACTCAAAACAGTGTTATAATTTTATTTTTATAATATACCATGAAGAAACTTATTTACACTCTACCGATATTTATTATACCTTTGGTTACGATTTATCTACTAAGTCACAAAGACGGTGATAAATACTATACGGTAGAAGAACGGCCTGTAAAAAAACTAGTGTATGCTTCTGGTGTAGTAAGACCAAGCGATTATGTTATAGTAAGATCGGAAGTCTCTGGTTACGTAAAAGAAATCTTTGTAAAAGAGAATCAATTGGTAACAAAAGGACAAAAATTGGCTCTAATAGATCCAGGACCGCTAGTTTACAGGATGCAAGAGATTCAGGCTCGACTGAATTTGGTAGAGGATAGGTTAAATCCAAACTCCGATTACGTAAAATCTTTGCAAGAAGACATAAGGAAGCTGGAAATCAAGTTACAACAAGATAAATTAAACCTAGAAAGAAGGGAAAACCTATTCCAAAAAGGTCTAATACCAAAGGAACAGTATGAAAACGCTAAGACAAACTACGAAATAACCCAAAAAGAATACGAAAAGGCGTGGGCTATATATAGAGATAGTTTGGTTTCTCTAAGAAGGGAAAGGCAAATTCTGCAAGCTCAATTGAACCAGATAAAAAGTGAGCTAGATAGATACTACATCACAAGTCCCATAAATGGTTTTGTTCTAAAAAAGTATGTAAACATAGGCGATTATATTAGCGCTGTTTCGCAAGATAATAGGGTATTTAGCATAGGGGGCAAAGGCGAATGGGAAGTTATCTTAGATGTGGATGAGGAGTTCTTAGGACTCATAAAAGAGGACATGATAGCTTACGTGACTCTTGATGCGTATCCTACGGAAACCTTTCAGGGTAAGGTTAAAGAAATAATAAGAGACGTAGATAAAGGTAGGAGAGTGTTTCAGGTCAAGTTATCTATAGACCTGCCGGAAAGAACGCCGGCAAATGCCACCGCTGAAGCCAACATAGTCGTATACGAAAAAAGAGCACTTGTAATACCCAAAGACGCTGTAAAAGAAGGAAAAGTCATAAAGTTCGATGGAGTCCGGCTTCGAGAGGTTGATGTAAGACTAGGACAAGAGATAGATAATTACGTTGAAGTATTGGAAGGACTGAAAGTAGGTGACAAGATAAAGCTTAGATGAGATACATACTTTTTATAGCTCTGAAGCTACTTTTGGAGAGAAAAAGGCAGACAGTAGTCTCAACCTTAGGTGTAGCCATAGGTGTTTCTGCCTTTGTAGCCATGAGCTCGCTTATGTTGGGATTCCAGGGATACTTTATACAGCAAGTCATAGATTTGGAACCTCACATAACCATAAAACCCATCGAAGAATCTGACGAGAAAAGAATCATTAAAAGATTAAATGCTCAATACTTAACCGAAATTTACGGTTCTAAACCCAAAGAAGAAGATAAAATCATAGGGTGGAAAGAACTGGTAGAGGAACTTCAAAAAGAAAATGGAGTATCTGGTGTAGCACCTAGGCTGGTAACCAGAGGAATACTAAAGTATGGCGTCAAAGAAAAACCAGTCACCATATTGGGTATAGATCCAAGCTTGGAACCTAAGGCATCTATTGTGGAAAAGTTTCTGGAAAATAAGAATCTACACATATTAAAATCGGATAAGGATAGCATAATAATAGGAAGGTTAGTCGCAAAGAGCTTAGGTATAAAAGAGATAAATAAGAAGCTTATATTGGTGACACCTAACGGGAATTCACAGTTGGTTAGGGTAGTGGACTTTTTCAACTCGGGCATAACCAACATAGATGACGCACGCGTTTACATCAACATAAAAACACTTCAGGCACTCATGGAAAGACCAAACGAGTCTAACCAGATAATACTTAAGGTAAAAGATGTTAACGAAGCGGAAAAAATTTCAAAGAATCTTCAGAGTAGACTCCCCTTCCAAGTGGAAAGCTGGCAAAGAGCCTATGCCAACTTCTTATCCATATTTAAGATTCAAAACATCATAACATACATGATAGTTATAGCCATTCTCACAGTATCTGCGTTTGGAATCTTAAATATAATTTCCATGACTGTCATGGAAAAAAGGAAAGACATAGCTATACTTATGGCTATGGGATACTCAAGAACAGACATTCTCCTAATATTCCTATGCCAAGGTCTAATAATTGGGGCTATTGGTGCTATACTGGGGTGTGTTATAGGTTTTGGTTTACAGGAGTATATGGAAAGCATAGAGTTAGACGTAGAAGGTATAGTCAGAACAAAAGGTTTTGTGTTAGACAGAAGTCCCATTTACTACGTTTATGCGTCTGTGTTCTCTTTGATTTTCTCTGCTATTGCGAGCTTTTATCCCTCTTACAAAGCCAGCAAGCTCAATCCAGTGGATATATTCAGGAGTGGAACTTGAAGATCATAGAAATAAAAAACATAGTAAAGAAAATTGATCAAGAAGAGATACTAAAAGGCATAAACCTTTCCATAGAAAAAGGAGAATTTGTTTCCATAGTAGGTGCATCGGGTTCAGGTAAGAGCTCTCTCCTATACATAATAGGACTTTTGGACAAGCCAACCGAAGGAGAGGTATACATCGATAATAAAAAAGTAGATTTCGATAGTGATGTTTCTTTGATAAGAAACAAGAAGATTGGTTTTGTATTCCAATTTCATTACTTACTTCCTGAGTTTACGTTGCTGGAAAACGTTATGCTACCTCTCATAAAAGCTAAGGTGGACAGAAAAGAAGCAGAGCAAATAGCCTACCAACTCCTTAACATGCTTGGGTTGGGCGGAAAAGAAAAGAGAAAGCCATACCAAGTGTCTGGAGGAGAGATGCAAAGAGCTGCCATCGCCAGAGCCTTAGCGAACAATCAAGACATAATTTTGGCAGATGAGCCAACTGGAAATTTGGACTCAAAAAACACCTATAAAGTCATGGAAATATTTCAGGAGCTAAACAGCAGAGGGAAAACTATAGTTATGGTCACTCACGAAATGGATCTTGCTCAAATGACGAAAAGAATTATAACAATGAAAGATGGAACAATAATAGACGATAAGAGAATTGACATATGAATTCCAACGGAACTTTCAGGGCCTATTTGTATAAGATTCTGAGCAAGTCTAGTTTATTTGAATTAAATTAATAAATACCGGAGGAAAGGAATGAAAAAACTGGAGGTGGTAATAGATAGTCTTCATTTAAACAAAGTTGTAGAAGCCTTAGAAAAAGAAGGCGTCACTGGATACACTATAATAAAAGATGCTATTGGAAAAGGGGAAAGGGGTATAATGGCTGGGGACGAGCTAACGGATGTTTTTAAAAACAGTTACTTATTTACAGTTTGCAATGAAGAATTGGCGGAGAAAGTCTTACCAAAGGTAGAGCATATCCTTAAAAAATACGGTGGGATATGTATAGTTTCTGATGTAAAAGCGATAGGAGTCAAATAAAAAACTTTTAACCCATATAGGATGAGAAAGCATTTTTAGGTTATACCTTAACGAATTTTTAACAGTGCTCAATTTAAAATATAAGCAGGAGGATTGCAATGAAGCTTTTTCAAGAGATAGAGGAAACAAAGCAGTTGGTCATAGATATGGCCAAGCTGGTAAAGGTAGCTGTGGATAACGCATCTGCTTCTCTGAATAAACAGGACATATATCTAGCAGAACAAGTTATAAAGGGAGATGACCAAATAGATTTAATGGAGGTAGAAATAGAAAAAAGGTGCATAAGAATGATAGCTCTTTACCAACCCGAAGCATCTGACCTTAGACTTATAATGGGCATTTACAAGATCGTTTCTGACTTAGAAAGGATAGGGGACGAAGCTGAGAATATAGCGCACAGATCCATACTTTTGGCAAAGGAGCCCCCACTTAAACCTTACGTGAACTTAAATTTTATGTCAGAACACGTGAAAACAATGATAGAGGATGCTGTAATAAGCTTTTTCCAAAGAGATGTGGAGCTGGCTAAAAAAGTAATTCAAAGGGATGATTTGGTAGATGAGCTTTATCATCAACTCGAAAGGGAACTAATAACCTATGTTCTTGAGAATCCGATGAACATAAGCAAGGTTATAAACCTATCCTTTATAGCAAGGCACTTTGAACGTATAGCTGACCATGCGGAAAATATAGCTGAAATGGCTATATATTGGACGGAAGGTGAGATAGTAAAGCATCAACATATCAAGGAAAAGGGTTGAGACTATATGTAGGCTTTTTCCTATTTTTCTTAGCGTTTGTAGTTTTGAATGTAACCTTTCTGGACAGTCTTAGGAAAATCTGGGGTATAGGTTTCCCAATTATTCTTTTTATTATCAATTTAGACTTAATTATTCTTATAATAGTTTTTGCCATATTCTTTAGAAAGTTCACAAAAACTTACCTGTTTGAGAGAAAAGGTAAGCTCAGGGTAAAGCTTTCTAATGCTCTGTTTTTTTACGTAATAGTTCCTATAATTTTTCTAAATTTTGCCGTTGCACTGTTGCTTTTTCAATACACAAAAACTATTCTATCTTCACCTCTAAAAGATGTATACAATAGAGCTGAACAGCTCTTTCAGAAGGTAAGGGAGTTAGAGGAAAGTAAAATAAATACTTATAGAAACTTTTTTAGTGTCGTTTTGATGCAAGGACAAAATCCAGAAGATTATAAAGAATTATTCAAGGATATTAAATCCGTAACCAAGGTGAAATCTTGTAAAGAAGAAACCACTCAAGAACTTTTTGTGTTGTGTGTAGAAAACTACCAAGTGGTTATTTCTCGCGACGAAGATACTATAAGACTTCTCAATACCATAAGCGCTACAGCGAAACAATTGAGAAACATGGTAAAATCGAGGGATTTTGTTACTGGAATTCATGTCTACTTTATAGTTTTTATAACTTTCATAACTTTTTTGGCTTCCATATGGTTTGCAAACCTTGTAGCTAGATACATAAGTTTCCCAATAGAAAAGCTCTCTCAAAAAGCTCAGGAAATAGCAAGAGGTAACTTTGATGTGAGCTTGGGGATTCCCAAAAGAAATGATGAAATTGACTTACTGACAGAGTCTTTTGTAAAGATGAAAGAGGATTTGAAGAAACTTTACCAGAGGTTGGAAAAAGAAAAAGAAATACTAAAAAAGCTTATAGAAAACTTGCCTGTAGGAATAGCTTATATTCAAAAAACGGAGCCACCTATTATAAATGAAGCTTTTTACCAATTAACTGACTTAAAGAACTTAGGAGAGCTGGAAAAGGCGGATTTAACTAAAAAGTCAAATCTAGAAGTTAGAAAGATACACATAGGTGAAGGAGTAGCTTACGTTGTTTACGATATAGAGCCATACATACTATCTGAGAGATTTAAAACGTGGCAAGAAGCTGTGAAACGCATCGCTCATGAGATAAAAAATCCTCTAACACCCATAAGTCTAAATCTCGAAAGGATAGTCTATCTAATGCAAAAAGAGGTAATAGAGAAAGAAAAAATTACAGAGTCTGTACAAATTATGTTGCGTGAAATAGATAGGATAAAAAAACTTATAAATCAGTTTAGAGGTCTTTCTACTGAAGGTAAACCTAACTTTCAAAGGTTGAGCTTAAGAAACTTGATTGAAGATCTAAAAAAGTTATACACGGTTTTAAATATAGATATACAGGGAGACAAAATTGTAAATGGTGATATAAACCTTCTTAAGGATATGTATATGAATTTATTTAACAACAGCTTGGAATGGGGATCAACAAGCGTACAAATACAAATAGAAGAAGAGAAAATAATATACAAAGACAATGGAAAAGGTATAGAGAAAGGTATGGAGGAAGTAATATTTTCCCCATATCATTCCGAAAATCCCCAAGGATTTGGTCTCGGATTATCTATAGTGAAACATATAGCAAGTTTACACGGGTGGGAGCTAAGAGCTATACCAAGTAAGGAAGGTTTTGTTGTTATTTTCCACCTTTCCAATCAAGCAGAAGTCTGAAAAGGTCAACTTTATCTTAAGTGCGTGCCATGGCTAAGTAGATTTTCAGAGGATGGGTGTGAGGGCGGTTTTGTAAAAA
>JBEPZA010000038.1:0-7663 GCA_041641075.1 Aquificaceae bacterium
TTGCTGGGTATATTCATCGCTTCCTTGAGTTCTTTACTCATCTATCAAGTAACAAAGGGAAGAGTATTAAGAGAACAGAAGACCTTGTTCAATCTTGAGGTTGTAGGTGTCGCAAAGCTTAGCTTTATACAGAAGGTTGAGCACGCTCTAAAGCATGCAGTAGCTGATTTTATGAGTATATATCCTCTACTTTTGTTAGGTATCACGTTAACATCCGTATTCAAGGTCTTGCTTCCTACCAATGTGTTAGTTATGCTAAATGACCATCCTTTTGTGGATGTTCTCTTTGCCCCCATGTTAGCTGTAAGTTTATCCCTGTGCGCAGAGGCGGATGCCTTTATAGCGTCAGCTTTAAATAACATACTAAGCCTTCAGGCACAACTCGCCTTTTTGGTAATAGGTCCTATGCTTGATGTAAAGCTTTTCCTCATATACAAGCGTGTTTTTAATACAAAAACTCTGAGTTTACTTGTGACATTTCCTCTTTTGAGCACTTTAGCAACTATCTATTTGTGGAAGGTTCTAACATGACACAATTTGTAACCTTTGTTGGAATTTCCACTTTGTGTCTTTACATAATAGCTACCAAAAAACTTGAACTATTGCTTTCTCCAAAGCTCTACTGGACCGTATACTTTAGCGGAGCTTCAATGGGACTGTTTTTACTTGCCTTGGGAAACCTTGCTCAAGACTATGCAAGTCTAAGAGATAAGGTGAAGAGTTTCCTCTTGGGAATGCTTTACGTATACCCGGTAATACTTTTCCTATTGGTTAATCCTTCTGAGTTACAGAGCGTAAACAAAAATGTCATAAAAGAAATAAAACAAGTAGAAGTCAAAAAGGCTAAACCCATTGAGTTTCTACCAGTTAACGAATACGGTTATGTAGAGCTCAATCTATTTGAGCTGTGGCTCTTAGCCAAAAATCATCCACATCTTCTGAACTCCTACAAATTTAAGACAGTTGGTAAAGTAGAAAGTGTAAATGGGAATACATTAACTTTACGAAGAAGTTTCATAACCTGTTGCGTAGCGGATGCAACTCCAGTAGAGATTGAAGTCCACGGGATAAGTGGTCCTAAGGTGGGTGATTGGATAGAGGTTTGGGGAAAGGTCTTAGTTAAAAATTACGTGGTAGTCTTGGCGGAAGGTTACGAGCAAGCACAGCCAAGAGGTTTTATTTCTGTTTGGTCGGAAAAGCCTCCCTTTAATCCATAAATATAGAGGGCACCCAGAGGATGCCCGCAGTTTGTTAAAGTCCCATCTCTTTAAGTTTTTTCTTCCTCCAAAGGAATAGCAAGATACCCATGAAGATTAGATAACCTATTGTGATAAATCCCATGAGAGTTCTTTTGTTCTTTTCCTGTGGACTTGGTTCAGAGACGGATCGTAAGTATGCAACTATCTTTGCAGTTTCTTCTGGTCTACCTTCCATAACAGCTGGCATGCTAGTGCCCGGTAAAACCTTCTGAGGCTCAAGTATAAATGCATAAAGATACTGAGGACCTTTTGAAAGGTAAGCAGTTGATAAGTCAGGAGGAACTTTACCAAAGGACTCTTTCAGAGCCATCAAATCAGAGTGGAAAGAAGCTTCATAGACGTTTCTTGGTAAAACCTTACCATACTTCTCCTTTAGTGCACTCATGTTAGGATTGGCTTCAGCAGAAGAAAGATACATAGAGTCGTACCTTACCGAGTGACATGCCTGGCAATTTTGTTGGAAAAGTTCCCTTCCTTCTTTGGCGTATTTGGAGTAGTCGTTTATTATAGCCATGTGCTCACGAGGGACTTGGTAAGTCTCACGGTGCACAAAGGGATTGTAGAACCAAATAATAAAGAAAAACACCAAAGTTAACACCGTAAAAAAGACAGCCTTAATCATTGATTTCTACCTCCTTTGGCTTTGTACCATCCCCACTCTACGATTGAAATTACGGGTAGAGCTAAGAAAAAGCCTATGAATCCAACAGTAAATATCATTCCAAGCATGGCGTTGGTTGGTGTAGGTGCCATAGTTCCAAGGATGGTCAAAGCTATAGAAGATATGACCAGTATCACGAATGCAATAAAGAACAGTGGTCTATTTTTGGCGCTCCTTAGAGGTGAAAAGTCCAAAAATGGTAAGATGAGCAGTAACACAAGAGCTAAATTGAAGACTACAAATCCCAGGAATTTATCTGGGATTGATCTAAATATGGTGTAGAAAGCCAACAGATACCACTCTGGTGCAATGTGTGGAGGAGTTTTAAATGGGTCCGCTGGTTCGTAATTGTCCGCAGGTAAGAAGTGACTCATGTGGAAAAACACGAAGAAGAAAAATATTGCCAGATACCACATCACATAAGCGCCTTCTTTTAGGGTAATGTATGGATGGAAGGGAACACCTTCTTTCTTCTTGTCAATTTCCACACCATCTGGATTGGATATTCCATTTGCTCTGACTAAGTAGAGGTGTAAGCTTACCAATCCCAATAAAATCAAAGGTAAAAGCCATATATGCAGTCCAAAAAATCTACCAAGGGTTATTTGCCCAAGCTCGTATCCTCCTTTCATCCACACAGATATAGTCTCGCCTATCACACCGGGTATGGATGTTGGTATTTCCGTGGTTACTACCATTCCCCAGTAGGATAGCTGACCCCATGGAAGTAGGTATCCAGACAGCGCAGTCATTAAGAGGACGAAGTATATAGCCCAGCCTACTATCCAAGTAAGCTCTCTGGGTTTTTTGTAAGCGTTATAGTATATACCGGTTAATATGTGGAGGTAAACTACCGCTAAGAAAAAGTTAGCTCCCGCTGCATGTATATGCCTTATTAACCACATGAATGGAACTTCCTTCATTATTGTGTAGTTGGCACTGTCGAATGCTAAGTGAATGTCCGGCTTGTAATACATAGTCAAGAAGATGCCAGAGACAATTTGGATAACGAGAGCAACTATCGCCATTATACCGAATGCGTAAGGAAATGTTAGGTTTTTGGGAACTTTGTATTCTACCATCTGGGAGCGCCACAGGTCGCTAAACTTTCCCCTTTCGTCAATCCATCTTCCAATCCTTCCAAGCATCGTTATACCTCCTTCATGTTAATTCTTTAACAAATCCAGCTTCTCCTATAATCAATTTATTTCCATCTCTCTTTTGTGGTGGAAGCTGTAGAGGTCTAGGTGGGGGACCAGCTACGTTGTCTCCCCAAGGAGTGTAGAAACCACCATGGCAGGGACAGTGAAAGATGGGATAGTTAAACTCACCTTCACCTTGAGGCTTCCACAGAGGAACACACCCAAGATGCGTGCAGACAGCTACCATAGCGTAGGTATCTTGTCCTTGAAGGAGCTTGAAATTGGCTTCTTGCTTTGCTTTACCTTGCCATTGAAAACCTTGAGGTAAGCGAACTACAAACACAGGTTTTCCTTTCCAAGAGACCACTCTCACTTGACCTTCGGGTATTGAGGACACATCCACCTCAACTACAGCCCCTGCCAACGATGAAGCACTTGGCGCTAAGGTCTTAACAAAAGGATACAAAGCTCCGATGATACCTATGGCGCTTAGGCCTCCTATAGCTAGCCCAAGCATATCTCTTCTTGAGGCTTCCATAGTATAACCTCCTAAGGTTTGAGTGATATAACAGATTAATTATATAATAATTAATTTAAGACTCTGTAGTAGACTTTCAAAGCAATCTGAAGTATCTACCTAAACGAAGTTCCATACACTTAAGTCTTGATTATGGAAAATAAGAGATTTTTATATAATTATAAGGTTATTTTATAAACCTATGGAGGTGTTATGATGAGTAAGCACGTAGTAGTAATAGGCGGTGGTATAGGTGGTATAGCCACAGCCTACGATCTGAGAAAGTTAGATAAGAATCTTCGCATCACTCTGATTTCTGGAAGACCTTACTTCGGTTTTACTCCATCTTGGCCACACCTGGCTCTAGGTTGGAGAAAGTTTGACGAACTTAGCATACCATTGGCTGGGATTTTACCCAAGTTCAACATCGATTTTATCAACGAAAACGCCGAAACTATAGATCCAGAGAACAACAAGGTTACAACCACAAGCGGTAAGGTCGTAGAGTACGATTACTTAGTTATAGCAACGGGTCCAAAGCTAGTCTTCGGCGCCGAAGGGCAGGAGCAATACTCTACCTCTGTTTGCACAGCTGAGCACGCCATGGAACTGAACAAAAAACTAGAAGAGTTTTACAAAAATCCTGGACCTGTTGTAGTTGGTGCTATACCAGGTGTTAGCTGTTTTGGACCCGCTTACGAGTTTGCTTTTATGTTGCATCACGAACTAAAGAAGAGAGGTATAAGAACAAAAGTACCTATAACCTATATAACTTCTGAGCCATACATAGGACACCTTGGATTAGGTGGTGTTGGACCTTCAAGGAGAATAATGGAAGATCTATTTGCGGAAAGAAGTATAAAATACATAGCAAACGTGAAAATAACAAAAGTCGAACCAGATAAAGTAATCTATGAAGATTTACAGGGTAATACTTACGAAGCGCCTGCCAAACTTTCCATGATAATGCCAAGGTTTATGGGACCGGATGTGGTTGCCAGTGCGGGCGACAAGGTAGCAAATCCAGTCAACAAAATGGTAATAGTTAATAAATGCTTCCAAAACCCAACATACAAAAACATATTTGGCGTAGGTGTGGTAACAGCTATACCGCCTGTAGAACAAACTCCAATACCTACGGGAGCGCCCAAAACTGGTATGATGATAGAACAAATGGCAATGGCAGTTGCGCACAACATAATAAACGACATAAGAAATGTATCGGATAGATACGCACCAGCTCTATCTGCGTTCTGTATAGCTGATATGGGTGAAGATGCTGCCGGATTTTTTGCAGACCCTGTATTACCTCCAAGAAATAGAGTGCTATACAGAAAAGGTCGTATTGCCCACCTGGTGAAGTCAGCATTTGAACGATACTTCCTGTGGAAGGTTAAAAGAGGCGATGTTGCACCAGCTTTTGAAGAAAAGTCCTTACAAATATTCTTCAAAGTCCATCCTATAAAGCTTTGTGCAGATTGCAGTGGCTCACCAGGCACTTGTTAATCCTTTCTCAAATAAACTATGGAGGCTCCCGAGCCTCCTTCTTTTGGATAAGCGCTTCTGTAAAACACTACATACTTAGAGTTAGAGAGGTAGTCTTGGATAATTTTTTTAAGCTCTCCTGTCCCGTGAATGATCTTCACGCTTTTGTTGCCCGTTTTGTAAGATTCTTCTAAGAAAAAGTCCAACTTATAAAGTGCTTCTTCTATACTAAGACCCGTTAAGTTTATTTCCATAGGTATCCCTCCGCGCACTTCGAGTGTTAGTTTTTCTTCTGGTTTTGGAATTTTTTCCGTTTTTTTAAGCTGAGAAAGTTCTGTATATACTTTAATGTTACCCATTACTACGCTTGCCTTACCGTCCTTTATTTCTATAACCCTTCCTACAGAACCCATAAACTCTACCCAATCTCCAACTTTTATCTGTTCTTCCTCCAAAAGTTGTTGTATTTCCTTCTTTTTTTCTTTGACTAAGTTTTTAAGTCTCTGTCTTTCCTTTGCGGAAGATATGGCTTTGTCTATGTCCGCCAGTATACTTTCCATGTGTTCTTGGGTGGATTTGATGATGGCTTTTATGCTTTCTTCCTTCTGTTTTTCCATATGGAAAAGGATCTTTTCCTCTTGGGCTTTTAACTTTTGTAGCTCTTGTTTTAGCTCCTCGACTTCTCTTAGCTTTTGTTGATACTCTTGTATGTATAGAGTTAGGCTTTCTCTTGCTTGTGCATACTCGGTGGCTTCTGCAGGTAACTTGCTTTTGGCTATCTGTATGACCTCGTCTGGCATGCCGAACCTCTTGGCTACCTCAAAAGCCATACTCTCTCCTACGCTACCGTATACTATGGAATAAAGAGGTTGTAAAGTTTCCTTATTGAAACTTACAGTAGCTGTCAGATAGTAATCGTTGTTTACTGCGTATAGCTTTATGGGTGTGTGGTGTGTTGTAGCAAAAACCCAAGCGTTTTTGTTTCTTAAGTATTCCAAGATGCCTACACCCAAGGCGGAGCCTTCTGTTGGATCAGTTCCAGCACCAAGTTCGTCTATCAGAACCAACGTGTCAGAATCTGCATCCCTTAGAAACTGGGATATGTTAGCTACATGTGCGGAAAAGGTAGAAAGACTTTGTTCTATGCTTTGCTCATCGCCAATGTCCACGTATAGATTGGAAAATATGGGTAGTGTGCTACTTTCATCTGCGGGAATAGGCATTCCAGACTGGAACATACACACACAGAGCCCAAGGCTTTTGAGGGCTACTGTTTTGCCACCTGTATTGGGACCTGTAAGGATAATTCCCTTTTTGTCCTGAAAGTCTATATCTATGGGGGTTACATCTCCTTTAATTAACACCAAAAGAGGATGTCTAACTTTCCTCAAAAGAATCTTCTCACCTACTTTTGGAAACTTTGCATCTATTAGCAAAGAAAAAGAGTAAAGCGCTTTCAGGTAATCTATCCTTACCAGTGTTTCAAAGGATTCCATAAGTTTGTTGGCATCGCTTCCTATGTATGATGTTATTCTTTTTAAGACTCTTCTTATTTCTTCTTCCTCTTTGTGTTTTAAGTCCACAAGCTGATTGTTTAGCTCAACAACACTCTGTGGTTCCAAGTAGGTAGTGTATCCAGATGAGGATGTTCCGTGAACTATGCCCACAAATTTCCTTAGGTAACTGGTTTTTACTGGAATAGTGTATCTGCCATTTCTATAGGTTATTAATTTGTCCGATAGGTAGTTGCCCAAATCCGGTTGGGATATTATGGACTCTAGTCGAGTATGGATTTCTTTTTCTATGGCTCTTTTTCGCGTTCTGATTTGGGAGAGCTCTACACTGGATGAGTCCTTTACAAAACCTCTCATATCTATGGATGCTTCTATTATGTTTTCCAGATTGGAAAATTGGTAAAGTTTACGCATAAACTTCTGTAACTGAGGGAGGTTTTTTACATAAGCTCCAAACTCTTTCCTAATGTCCTTTATCAGTTTCAACACCCTTAGAATATTTATGAGTTCGTCTACGCTTAAATAAGCATCCTTTATGGTGGATTTTTTCAGACTTTCCCTTATGTCTTCGAACGGATATATGACTAGCTCCTGAGCTATGCTGAAGAATTCTCTGGATAGCTCCAATTCTTGGATGACTTCTTCTTTGGATGTTTTGGGTTTTAGACTGTCAACAAACTGCAAAGTTGCTTTCGATTTGCAGAACTCTTTTATTCTCTCTTTAACTTTGGTATATTCAAGCTTTTCCAAATCGAATTGTCTCATTATTTATAAGTTTAATAATTTTTCCTCAACTCATAAGCCACACCAGGTGGACCTACCTTTTACGTAAATAGCAAGCTTTCAACCATGAAGTTTTACCAATTCCTTTTTTTTGCTACCTCAAAAATATAATTTTTCATTATGAGCGCAGTTAAAACTTACTTTTCATTGAAGGACTACTTCAAAGAAAAATACGGAAAGAGAGTGCAAAAAATAACAGTCGCTTTACCTTTTACGTGTCCTAACATAGACGGCACAAAAGCTACAGGTGGGTGCACATACTGCTTCTCGGGAACAAGACCAGCTCATCTTGATGTCTCCAT
>JBEPZA010000039.1:0-7637 GCA_041641075.1 Aquificaceae bacterium
TGGAAGGAATAGCAAAAACATGTGAGTTCTTCGACATTCCGGTGGTGAGCGGTAATGTTTCCTTATACAACGAAACAGTAGAAGGAAAGCAACCACGAAACATTTACCCAACTCCTATACTTGTAGGAGTAGGTGTTATAGAAGGGAATTACGTTGATCACCTTGTTAAAGACAAATCTGAGTTGCTATTTTTAATAGGTGACCTAAAAGGTGAGCCCTCTGTTGCAGGCTCTGAATTCTTGGAAGTTGTGCACAAACAAGTGGCTGGTAAGCTTAAACCTGTAAATCTGGAAAAGGAAAAAGCTCTTTGTTCCTTATTGATAGAGCTTATACAAAAGGAGCTCGTTGTTTCGGCTCACGATATTTCTTTGGGTGGACTTGCGATAGCTTTAGTAGAAAAGCTCATGGGAACGGGCTTGGGAGCGGAAATTAGTCTTTACATAGACACAAGACTTGACTTTTTCCTTTTTTCAGAGGATCCTACAAGGGTCATAGTTAGCGTATCTGAAGACAAAGCGGAAGCCTTTAAGGATACTGTAGAAAACAGTGGATTGGATTGGTTACTTTTGGGGAACATAAAAGATGATTACTCCTTGATAATCAGAAACTACGACGAGGAAGTCTTAAATTTAGACCTAAAGCAAGTGGAGAGTGTATGGAGAAAAGCCTTAGAAAGAGCGCTGTTTTATACACACTAACCGCTTTAATAATCCTTGCTTTAGATATTTTTAGCAAAAATTTAGCTGAGCTTTATCTGTTTAACAAGGAAATTACTTTGCTTCCCTTTCTTCACTTGGTTTTGGTTTACAACAAAGGTGCAGCTTTCGGTATTTTTGCACAGACAGAAGGACTAATTAGGTTTATAACGCTCATACTTGTTCCAAGTATCGCAGTTGTTTTAACCTTTTGGTATGCAATTAAGGAAAATAAGAAAGGCTTTTCCATCATCATGGGAGCTATAGCAGGCGGTGCTCTTGGAAATCTTTATGACAGAATCTTTTTGGGATACGTAAGGGACTTTATATACCTTCAATACGGTAAACTTTCTTGGCCCGCTTTTAACATAGCGGATATGTCCATAAGCTTGGCAATTTTCACCTTTTTAGTTTTGCAATACACACAACAAAAGCAGAAGCATAAGTAGCCTATGCTATCCAGAATATTTATATAGTTTTCTCTAAGATGGACCTTAATTCTTTTGTAACTTGTTTGACAAAATCCAAGTCCTCCTCTGTTACTTTGCTCGCTTCATGGGAATGAAATCCTATAGCACAAACACAGTAGACACAGTTTTGCGCCAGTTTAATGGCACTTGCTATGCCCTTTTTTTATAGCTTAGCTGATGATGTGTATATCTACTACTCTATTCTTTCCGCAATGGCTTTTGCAAAATCTATGGTGGATAGAGCTTTAGCTTCTACTCCCATCTTCTTGAAACCGCTTGCTATATCACCCGTGCCAAGTCTGTCCTGTATGGCTTTCTTTACAGCTGAGTAAATCAAGTTCGCTGATTCCTTCCATCCCAAATACTCAAGCATCATCGCTCCAGAAAGCGTTAAAGACAGTGGGTTAGCTATACCTTTACCTGCTATATCGTAAGCTGTTCCGTGTGTGCTTTCAAAGAGAGCGTAACCATCTCCTATATTACCGCTTGGGACAAAACCTGGACCACCTACCAAAGCGGATGCCAAATCGGATATGTAATCACCATTTAGGTTTTGAGTGATTATGACATCGTAAGCTTCTGGTCTTAAGACAAGTTGCATAAGCATTTGATCGGTAATAACTTTTGTCAAAAGCACCTGCCCTTCCTTAGGTTCACCTTCTGTGATAACCCTGCCTTCAAACTCTGGTTCCTTTGCTACCTCAAAAGCCCAGTTCATAAATGCTCCTTCCGTGGCTTTCATTATGTTACCTTTTCCTACAACTGCTACCACTTTCTTATCGTTTTCCAAAGCCCATCGTAAAGCTTTCCTCACGTGCCTTTTGGTTTTGTACTCACTCATTGGTTTTACAGTGATACCGCAATCCTCTGGTAAGCTGTATTCAGACACACCCATCTCTTCTATGAAGAACTTCCTAACTTTCGCTGCTCCTTCACTTCTTGGCATATACTCTATGCTCATGTATACATCATCAGAGTTCTCTCTAAATACCGCCACGTTAACCCTTTCTGGATTTGGTATGGGTGTTGGTTGTCCAAGCCAATACACAGGTCTTATAGCGGAGTAAAAGTCCATAGATTGCCTAAGTATGGCGTTTAGGGACTTTCCACCTTTTCCCACAGGTGTTCCCAAAGGACCTTTTATACCAACTATGGCTTGCTTTAAAACTTCTAAGGTTTCTTCTGGCATTCTTTTGCCTACCTTCTCCTCCGCTTTGTCCCCAGCTAACAACTCAACCCAGTATATGGATTTAGACCCTCCGTAAGCCTTTTCCAAAGCTTTGTTAACTACCAAAATCATTGCGGGAGTGATTTCTGGACCTATGCCATCGCCTTCTATGAATGGAATAATAACCTTATCAGGAACACTTATGCTTTTATCGGCGTTGAGGCTTATAAACTCACCTTCAGCGGGGATGTTTGCGCCACTTTCCCACTTATACACATTTTCTAAGTGTATCATAGTAAGCATTATAACAAAAAGGTGCTACAAAGATCATTCGTTTGGGGTTTAGTTTTATAGCTTTGGATTGGATTTGAAGAAGCTTAGCATGTGCTCTAATATTTCTTTTTTGAGCTGTAGACTCTTTAGCATATCTTCTTTTTCTAAAACCAGTTCTATGGCTTTTTGTATTACCTTGTATGCTTTGTCTTTGGGTGTTATTATTTGTAAACTTTTTGCTCCTATGATAGTGTGTCTTAAGTCCTCTATAACACCTATCATGACTTGATCAAAGTTATACTTTTGGTAGAGTTTGTTTCTTTCTTCGTCGCTCTTTTCTACTAAGGACTGAGCAAACATACACATCTTAGCCCAGGTTTTTAGTGTTTTATCCCACTCTTCTTTGGGTAGAGATTCAAGCTCAATGTGGATGTAATTGAGTAAATACTTAGCAAGATACTCTCTTGCTGCTTCTATATTTTCAAATCCCCATACGGGATGTCTACTTTGCATAAAGTATAATATTAGCTTACCTAAGTTTCAAACACAAGTATATACACAAGTCCCATCATGCGTTTGCTTTCTCGTATCTTCCTAAAACCAAAGCTTTCCAATTCGCGTGTTACTTGGGCTACAGATAAACTGTTTTCCAAGGAATGTATAAAAAAGTCCCACTTATCTTTACCAAAAAGCAAAACACCCAAAGGTTTGAATATGGATTTCATCATTAGCGCCAAAAGGTCAGTTAAAAAGAACCTATTTATGTCTAGTATGGCAACTTTGCCACCCTTTTTCAAAATCCTATGGGCTTCTTTTAAAAATTGACTTCTGTCCAAAAGGTGCCTATAGACCAAAGAAAGAGTTATCCCATCGAATGTGTCTTCTTTGATGGGAAGATTCTCTGCATCGCCAAGTAAGAAGTGGCACTGATCGCATTTTTTCTTAGCAACTTTGAGCATGCCAAGGGATATATCAAGACCAACTTTAGTTTTTGCTTGTTTTGCTTTTAAAAGAACCTCACCTGTGCCAGTTCCTACATCAAGGAGTTTTTCCACACTTCCCACGTAACTTAAAAGTTCCAGTTGCCACTTATTTATTCTTCCAAATGTTACGCCTCCCAAAAACAAATCATACCTTTTGCTCACCTTAGAAAACACATCGGATACGATACTTTTCTTGTCACTCATGTTACAAAAACCTCTAAATCGTTATCCTTTAAATGTATGCTTATTTTGCCGTCATAATAGAGGACCATAAGAGCCATAAGGTAGGGCACTACACTTGATTTGTTCGCTACTTCCTTTAGTGTGAACCTTCGTATACCTCTTTGGATAAGTTGCATTATTTCTTCAATTGCATCTTCAAATCTGGATACGTGAATAGGAATGAGTCTTGTTGTTTTTTTACGGGGAGTTTGATTTTTTGTTAACTTGCTTGGCTTTGCTTTCTTTTCCTTTGAGGGTTTTATGCTATCCGAGTTGTCACTGTGAGAGTGTTCTTGTTCGAAGAGTTGTATTATCTCCTCAAGTGTGTATTTTTTTCTCTCTATTTTCCTTTTGGGTTCTGGGAGTATAACTTGAATCTTCTTTTTTAGGAGAAAGGATGCTGCCAATATAGCTTTTGCGGGTATCCGAAGATCGAGAAGTTCTGCTTTTTTAAGTTCTTCAATATATGCATTTGCTAACATTACGATGTCCACATCCCACGGATTGAGCTTTCCTTCTTCTACGAGTTTATAGGCCAATGCGAAAGGATGCTCGTAATCAGATATTAGCAAAATTTTTCCTCCAGTAAGTGCTCATCTTTAAGATCTGAATTAGGGTTTTTTTCAGATCCTTTCTGTGGACTACCATATCTATCATACCTTTTTCGAGAAGGAACTCGGCTTTTTGGAAGTTTTCGGGTAACTGTTGCTTTATGGTTTGTTCTATAACGCGTGGTCCAGCAAAACCTATCAGAGCTTGTGGTTCCGCTATTATGATATCACCCAAAAAAGCAAAGCTTGCCGATACTCCCCCCATTGTGGGGTTTGTGAGCACTGATACGTAAGGTATTCCAGATTCATTTAGTAAACCTACACCTATGGAGGTTTTTGCCATCTGCATGAGCGATATGAGTCCCTCTTGCATTCTTGCACCACCGGATGTGATAACTGCCACCAAAGGCACATTTTTTTTTACGCATTCGTTACATGCTCTGTAGAATCTTTCCCCCACCACAGATCCCATACTTCCACCTATAAAGTTAAAGTCCATAACAGTTAAGATTATTTGTATATCTTCCATTTTACCTTCTACCACCAAAATGGCTTCCGATAGCTGAGTTTCTTCTTGGGTTTTTTTTAGTCTTTCCTTGTATGACTTGGAGTCTTTAAAGTTAAGAGGATCCAACGGAAGTATATTCTCAAAAAGCACGTTCTTTTGCTCGTTTAGTATCTGAGAGACCCTTTCTTTTGCACTCACGGGGAAGTGATAACCACAGCTTGGACAAACTTTTAAGTTTTCAGAGAGTTCAGGTATATAAAGTATAGCCTTACATTCGGGACATTTAGTCCAAAGGTTTTCTTTTTGTTCTTTTTTCCTTAAAAATTTATCAAACAATCCCATTTGCTATAATTTTATCTTATGAATTTAAGTATAGACAGAATAGAGTTTTTAGAGGCTTTAAACAAAGCAAAGTCCGCAACGGAGAGAAAGTCAGCTCTACCAGTTCTTAATAATTTCCTCTTAATTGCACAAACAAACACACTAACCGTAAAAGCTACGGATTTAGAGAACTACTTAACATTTCCAGTCAGAGCTCAAGTGGAACAGGAAGGCAAGGCATTGGTAAACGCAGATAAACTAACAAACATAATCAAAAATATCAGTTCTGTAGAAGTACAACTCAGCCTAAAGGATGAGGTATTGCATATAAAGGGAGGGAGAAGTCTCTTTAAACTAACTAACGTAGAGCCTGAAGATTTTCCCGAGTTTCCACAAGTAGATTTAAAGGCTTCTTTGTTAGCTTATGATCTAAAAAGAAGCATAGAAAAGGTTGAGTATGCCATATCCAAAGAAGATTCTAGGTATGCTCTCCAGGGTATGTATATCCGCGGTAATAACGGCGAAACTCATTTTGTTGGGTCCGATGGACACAGATTAGCTCTTTATAAAGCTAGTTCACCTCTTGAGTATGATCTACTAGTCCCTAGAAAGAGCCTAAAAGTTCTGTACGCTCTTTTAAAGGATTACCTAGGTGACGTGGAAGTAGGTAAAGATGAGTCTTTTGCACATTTCAAGGGTGAAAATTGGACACTTTCAGTTAGGTTATTGGAGGGCGAGTACCCTGATTATATTTCTGTAATCCCCAAGGAGTTTAGGCATATAGCTTTGGTGGACAAAAACGACCTCATAGGTAGTATAAAAAGGTTATCTGCCATAGCTGAGTCTTCGGCGTTTCCCGTGAAATTAACTTTCTCTTCTAATCTTCTGATACTTGAAATCTCTGAGCCCGAGTATGGTGAAGGTAGGGACGAAATAGATATAGAGTATTCTGACGAGCCTATAGAGATAGGGTTTAATGGCAAGTATCTTCTTGAAGCTTTGGATAGTTTTGATACGGACAGGGTTTTTATAAAGATGATTGATCCAGATAGCGCGGTGGTTATAGATGCGGAAGACTTCCAGAAGGACCCTTACTTGTCCTTAATTATGCCTATGAGGTTGTGATGTGTTAAGCCAGAGAATTAAAGCTCAATATAAACTTCCTAACATAGATGTTGATATTGTAAACTTAGAAGAGTATCTAGGCGATTTTCTAAGAGAGCATATTAAAGTTCCAGGTCTTTCAGAGCTAGAGGTGCTAAGACACTTTACTAATCTCTCTAAGCTCAACTACTCTGTAGACACCAACTTTTATCCTTTAGGTTCGTGTAGCATGAAATACAACCCAAGAATAAATGAAGAGTTAGCATCTTTCAGAGAGTTTTGGAGCATCCACCCTTTAACTTCCGAACCTTACTGTCAGGGATCTCTAAGGGTGATGTATGAACTAAAGGAGAGACTAAAGAAGCTAGGAGGTTTTGCAGAGGTTTGCCTTCAACCAGCTGCAGGTGCACATGGAGAGTTTTTGGGACTACTTTTAGTTAACGCTTATCATACCGACAAAGGAAATAAAAACAAAAGGAAGGTCTTGATTCCCGACTCTGCACACGGAACAAACCCGGCTTCTGCCGCCATATGTGGCTTTGATGTTGTGACGATAAAGAGCGACCAAAACGGAGAACTTGATTGGGAAGATTTCAAAAAACACTTATCCGATGATATAGCTTGTTTGATGATTACAAATCCAAATACGCTCGGTGTCTTTGAAAGAAAAATAAAAGAGATTGCCAAAGCTCTTCACGAGTTGGATGCTCTGCTTTATATGGATGGAGCAAACTTTAACGCTCTGGTAGGGATAGCAAAGCCTGGAGATTGGGGAGTGGATATAATGCACTTTAACTTGCACAAGACCTTCTCTACACCTCACGGTGGTGGTGGACCAGGTGGTGGAGCTGTAGGTGTATCTGAAAAGCTCGTTGATTACCTTCCTGTGCCCCAGATTGAAACAAAAGACGGCAAACTTTCTCTTAACTGGGATAAACCCAAAAGTGTAGGGAAGCTCCTGACCTTTTATGGGCACTTTGGTGTAATGGTAAGGGCTTTGGCTTACATACTTTCCTACGGTAAAGAGATTGATATGGTATCTAAGTATGCTGTCCTTAATGCAAGATACCTGAGGTATCTTCTGAAGGAATTGTTTATGGATCCTTACGAGCACGTTCCATGCATGCACGAGTTTGTTTTATCCGCTTCTAACTTAAACAAATACGGAGTAACAGCCTTAGACATAGCCAAGAAACTTTTAGATTTTGGCTTCTATTCGCCCACAGTTTACTTTCCATTGATAGTCAAAGAAGCTTTGATGATAGAACCTACAGAGACAGAAAGTCCCAGAACTTTGGAAGACTTTGCAAAAGCTCTAAGGGAGATTGTAAGCTTAGCTAAA
>JBEPZA010000040.1:0-7633 GCA_041641075.1 Aquificaceae bacterium
GAGGTTTTTGCTTTAAAAAAAGGTGACAAGATTTTAATTAAGAAATCTCAGTATTATTGTTACATGTATCCAGATCCCAACAAAAGTTTCTTTAGTATACTCAAGGAGAAGCTAAAATGGGGATGAACGTTTTTGATAAGTACCTAACTTTTAGGTTTAAAGAAGGGCACTTACAACCTGTAGAAAATCCACACATTCCCAAGCTTGAAGACCTTCTGCACATTGAAAGTCAAAAACAAATTCTTTTGAAAAATACGGAACTTTTGATAGTAAGGAGGTTTGCAAACGATGTGCTTCTCTGGGGAGAAAGGGGAACGGGAAAATCCTCCTTGGTAAAAGCCTTGCTTGGTGTATTTTACGATAGGGGGTTAAGAATTATACAGATATATAAGATGGATATTCTACATCTTTCTGAACTTTACTCTCTTTTGAGAGATGAGGACAAAAGTTTTATCCTCTTTTTTGATGACCTTTCTTTTAGAGCGGATGAAGAAAGCTTTAGGCTCTTAAAATCCTTCATGGACGGAGATATAGAAGAAAGACCTTCAAATGTAGCCATATACGCTACGTCCAATAGGAGAAATCTGGTTCCACAGATTTTGATTAATGAGAAATTTCCCGAAGATTATATACAGGAAATATACTCATTAGTTGAGAGATTTGGATTAAAAGTAGGTTTTTTTGGCTTTAGAAAAGAAGAGTTTTTAGATATGGTTAAAAACTACATTAACAAATACTCAATAAAGATAGACGAAGATATTCTAATTTCTAAAGCTATTGAGTGGGCAAGCGAGAAGGGATTCTCCGGAAGATCTGCCTTTCAGTTTGTGAAGTGGGTGTTACTATCTTTTCAGAATGGGTAAAACTTGAGAGCAAGACAAGGAAAAACACAAACTTTCTATGGAGTTTATAGACTAGCCAAGCACCAAATGCTTCTGTTGTGAAAAGTCTATTAAGTTATAGGTAAAACACTCACAAATTTTTTATTCTTTCTATTTTCAAATTTGACCACTCCATCTATTAGCGCAAACAATGTGAAATCAGAACCCATTCCTACATTTTGCCCAGGGTAGACCTTTGTTCCTCTCTGTCTTACCAGTATGTTGCCCGCCTTTACGAATTGACCCGCAAATCTCTTGACACCTAACCTTTTAGAATGACTATCTCTTCCATTGCGAGTTGAGCCACCGCTTGCCTTTGATGCCATATTAAACCTCCTTAATTTCTTTAATTAATATCTCCGTGTAAGGTTGTCTGTGACCCCTCCAGCGTTTATAGTTTTTCTTTGCTCTAAACTTGAACACTATAACCTTTTTATGCTTTCCCTGAGATAATACCTCTGCAACCACCTTACCTTTATAAAATTCCAAGGTGCCATCAGCTTTTCTTATGGCCACAGGCTCTAGCTCAATAGTTTGTCCCTTTTCTAGGGGGAGTTTCTCTATCTTTAGCCTGTCACCTACGGAAACTTTATACTGCTTTCCACCAGTAGATATTACTGCATACACTACGGCTCCTCCAGCTCACGAGAAATCTAAGAGGGGACCAAGCCCCTCAATATGTTATTGCTGCTTTTGTTGTTGTTCGGCAGGTTGTTGTTGCTCTCCAGCTGGTTGCTGCTGTTGGTCAGCAGGTTGTTGTTGCTGTTCGGCAGGCTGTTGTTGTTGCTGTTGCTCTCCTGCAGGTTGCTGCTGTTGATCAGCAGGCTTTTGTTGGCAAGAGGCCAAAATTGCTAACCCCGCTATACCTAACGCGATTAACTTCTTCATTTTTCCATCCTCCTTCAAAGATAAGTTGTTTAATTTCAAAACTATATCATACCTTAAATACCTTGTCAAGGGATTAAATTATTAGAAACCTAGCTTAAAATTTTCATATATGAAAATCTCTGACATTTGTGAAGTGATAGAAGGGGAGCTCATTGGGGCACCAAAGGAGGTAAAAGGTTTTTGTATAAATTCGAAAGCTATTAATCATGGGCAAGTTTTTGTTGCTATAAAGGGTAAAAAGCACGATGGTCATGATTTTACATACGAAGCCTTCCAAAGAGGAGCGGTAGGTTGCATAGTTGAAAAAGACGTAAGCATACCACAAGGAACCTTTGCTATAAAGGTGAAAGATAGCATCGAAGCGCTGAAGAAGTTGGCAAGGTGGAAACGGAAAAGCTTTACGGGTAAGGTTATAGCCATAGCTGGTTCTGCCGGCAAGACCACAACAAAAGAAATGGTAGCTTTTTTACTCTCAAAAGTTGCCAAGGTAGCAAAGACGCCACGGAACTTTAATTCTCAGATAACTGTCCCACTTTCTATCTGCAATTTTTCACTGGATTGTGATTTTTGGGTGATGGAGTTTGGCGCAAGCCAAAAAGGTGATGTAAGAAATCTGACTGATCTTGCAAAACCTAATGTAAGAGCTATAACAGCTATAGGCGAAGAGCACTTGGAAACCTTCGGATGCCTAGATGATGTTATCTTAGGCAATGGTGAAATATTTTCCAATATGAAAGAAGAGGATGTGGCCGTATATCCTAACTACTTATCTCACTGCTATAGATACGAAAACTCTATCACTTTTGGTGAAGGATCTTCTCTGTATGCCAAAGACATTTACGTTAATAGCCAGAGCGTAAGTTTCAAAGTTGGTAGCACCGATGTCTACATACCTATTCCTAGTCTTGCTCTAGTGGAAAATGCGTTGTGCAGCTTTGCTATACTTGAGGCATTGGGTATTGATTGGAGATATTTGGCACATCACTTAAAAGACTTTGAAGCCGTAGACGGACGATTTAAGGTCACCAACCTAAACGGCGTTACAGTTATAGACGATACTTACAATGCAAACCCCATTTCTATGAAAAAAGCACTAGAAAGTCTTTCTCACTTTGCGGGCACCAAAATAGCTCTCTTGGGCGATATGCTAGAACTAGGAAAAGATTCAGAGATTTATCATAGGCAGATAGGAGAGCTAGCTAAAGAACTTCCCATTGAGTTCTTTTTATTCTACGGTGACCAGATAAGGCACGCCTACGATACACTAAGAAAAACCAAAAAAAAGGTTTTCTTCTTTAGTAGAAAGGAAGATGTAATCGCTAAATTGAGAGAAATCATACGTGAGGAAAAAAATCCAGTAGTTTTGGTAAAAGGATCAAGAGGGATGAGAATGGAGGAAATTATAGAGAAATTGACAGAAAAAATTTAGTATATTAGAATATTCTAATATCCTTAAGGAGGAGGTATGAGAAAGCTAATACTAACGTTCACACTAATGAACCTTGCCTTTGTTAGTGCTGAAGAGATAGATCTAAGAAGGGTTTTAGAGGATGCTTTAAAGAACAACCTAGAAATTAGGGCATCGCTCAGGGACCTTCGGTCTGCGGAGCTTGAGTACAAAGCCGCTAAATATGCTCATTTTCCTAGAATTAAGATCGAGGAGATCTATACGCGCACCGATTTGCCTGCGTATGCTTTTATGAGTAAGCTAAACCAAGAAAGGATTACGTCTTCTGACTTCAATCCATCAAAACTTAATAATCCCTCAGCTATAAATAATTTTGAAACTAAACTGAGCGCAGAAATTCCTATTTGGCTCGGTGGGAAGCTTCAAGCCTACGAAAGAGCAAGTAAGGAAAACTTAGAAAGTGTCAAAGCAGAGTTCAACAGAAAAAAGGAAGAAATTGTACAACAAACTTATCACGCTTATGCCAATACGGTGCTAGCAAGGGAAGCTATTAAGGTTAGTAAACAAGCTTTGGAAGATGCAAAAGAGCATGTAAGCTTAGCTGAAAGTATGCACAGGGCTGGTGTTGCTCTGCTTTCTGATGTGCTTAGGGCAAAAGTATACCTGTCAAAAGCTCAAGAGATGCTCACTCAATCAGAGAATAACTACAAAGTGGCAAAGAAAGCTTTAGAGTTAGTAACGAACACAAACTACGGCGAATTTGATGTAAAGCCTTTTGAAGCATGCCCAAGCGTGGATTTTAGTCAATTAAGATCTCGAGCTGTCCAGAATAGAGAAGACATCAGGTCTTTGTCTCTGAAAATATCATCTATGAAAGAAGCTTCAAAGGCTGTATTGGCTGATAACCTTCCCCAAATATACGCTTTTGGCTCTTACAGTATAAACTCTAAGTCCTCTCCGTTTGGTGCAGATGGCAAGGGTTATACAGTGGGTATCGGTCTGTCTTG
Source organism: Aquificaceae bacterium (assembly GCA_041641075.1). GTDB lineage: Bacteria > Aquificota > Aquificia > Aquificales > Aquificaceae > JBEPZA01. The sequence continues at coordinate 4,185 of JBEPZA010000040.1, forward strand.
GTCCTTTGACACTGGACTCTCTACATACAACAGGTACCTAGCCCAAAAAGAAAAAGCAAAAGCTATGGAAGAAAGGTTAAGTTTGCTCATTAATTCTGTTGATTTAGAGTTGAGAAAGTCATACGCTGATTACGAGAATGCTATGCAAGCCATAGAATCGGCAAAATCTAGAATAGAACAGAGTAAAGAGGTTTTAAGGGTCATGAAGGAACGCTACAAGGTAGGACTAGCTCGTATGGTGGATATTTTGGATGCTCAGACAGAATTGGATAAAGCTAGACTCGAATACGTACAAGCCCTGTCAGAGTGTCACAAAGCCTACATTAACTTGCTCTACAGTGCAGGTAATACATTGGAGGTGCTCAAATGAAGAGCTACGTAAAGTATATAGGGTTTGTTGTAGTTATGGCTTTGGTCATAGCTTGGTTTGCAGGTCTTTTTAGCCGTAAAGAAGAAACCTATCAAGTGCAGAGGCAAGTTAAAACCGTAAGTGGTGTGGAGGTAGCACAAGTAGAAGTTTCGGATACTACGTTCTACAAGTTCACAGGCAACGTAGTGGCTTCCAAGACAGCGGAAGTAGCGACAAAAATTATGGGCAAGATTACGAGTATCAACGTAAAAGAGGGTGATTTTGTGAGTACTGGAAAGGTTCTCTTTTCTGTAGATGCATCCGATATACAAGCTCAGGTAAGAGCTGCGGAACAGGGTATTATTCAAGCACAACAGGCATACAATGCAGCAAAAGCACACCTAGAAGCTGTGGAGAAAACTTACAAAAGATACGAACAGCTTCTAAGAGAAAGAGCTATTACGGAACAAGAGTTTGACCAAATAAAGGCTCAATACGAAGCAGCTTTGGCACAGCTTAGACAAGCGCAAGCGGGTATAGATATGGCACGCTACCAAAAGGAAGCGGCGGCGAGCAACTTAAAGTATGCAACCGTCTCTGCTCCTTTTAGCGGGTACGTAACGCAAAAGTTAGCGGATGTAGGTGACTTTGCTCTCCCTGGTAAGCCTGTCGTAGTATTGGAAGCCCTTCCCTATCAGTTTGAGGTTTACCTTCCGGAAAGGTACGTAGGAAAGGTAAAGCTAGGAGAGGTTTACGAAGTTAGCATAGAAAGCTTAGGGAAGACTATAAAAGGGCGAGTGGTGGAAGTTTCTCCTTCTTTGGATGCTCTCACCAGGACATTTAGAGTTAAGTTGAATCTCGATGAACCTTCTCTAAAAAGTGGCATGTATGGCAAAATCTTAATTCCAGAAAAGGAAAAATCCATATACGTGCCATCCACAGCCATATTGAGACGTTTTGACTTCACGGGTGTATATGTAGTAATGGAGGATGGAACTATACAACTCAGAGGTGTAAAGCTCGGAGAAGAAAAAGATGGCAAAGTGAGAGTCCTGTCTGGTCTTGACGGTAACGAAAAGATAATCGTAAAGGGTATAGAACAAGCTTGCGACGGTTGTAAGATAGGAGGAAATTAAATGTACGGACTTGCGGGAAGACTGGCTAACTACTTTATAGATTCTAAATTAACTCCTATTCTCATACTCGTTTCTCTGGCTTTAGGTGCCTTTGCCATAATAACCACACCCAAAGAGGAAGAGCCACAGATAGTGGTTCCTATGATAGATATAATGATATCTTACCCAGGGGCTACACCCGAGGAAGTAGAAAAAAGGGTTGTGGCGCCTCTAGAGAAAAAGCTTTGGGAGTTAAAGGATATTGAATACATATACTCGGCGGCTTCTGAAGGACAAGCCATAGTTACAGCACGCTTTTATGTAGGAACAGATCCCGTAAAGGCTTTGGTGGACCTGAACACAAAGATGATGTCCGCTTTGGATATAGCTCCGCCGGGTGTAATACTCCCACCGCTCGTAAAGCCTAAATCCATAGATGATGTTCCCATACTCACTCTCACCCTCTGGGGTAAAAATTATGATTGGTACGACCTTAGAAGGTTTGCATCCACATTAGAGAGTGAGATAAAAAAAATAAACAACGTAGCGGACGTTTTTATAGTAGGAGGCACACCAAGGCAGATAAAGGTTGAGCTTGACCCAGACAGACTCCAAGCCTATCGAGTATCACCATTGCATATAGCTCAAATTCTTAAATCCGCTAACGCTCAAGGTGTGAGCGGGAACCTAAACCAAAACAATACAACTTACACTATAAGGACAGGACAGTTCTTAGCATCAAAAGAGGACGTAGAAAACCTGGTGGTAGGTGTTTTCAACGGAAGACCTGTTTACCTAAGAGATGTGGCAACAGTATCCGATGGTGCATCAGATATAGAAAATTACGTATTCATGGGGTTTGGTCCCAAAGCCTCAACGAAAGGAATAAAGGGTGTAGATGTAGGACAAACTTACCCCGCTGTCACTATAGCTGTTGCTAAAAGAAAGGGAACCAACGCAATAGATGTGGCTAACGAAACCCTGAGCGTAGTAAATCACGTAAAGAAGCAGTATCTACCAAAGGATTTGGAAATAACCGTTACGAGAAATTACGGCGAAACGGCAAAAGAAAAAGCAGATGAGCTCCTGAAGAAACTCTTTGTAGCTACCTTCTCCGTTATCCTCCTTATGGCTGTAGTTCTTGGTTTTAAGGAGTCCATAGTCGTAGGAATAGCTGTGCCTGTTACGTTGGCAATAGCTCTATTCTTGAGCGAAATGTTCGGTTTTACCTTAAACAGGGTTACGCTCTTTGCCCTCATATTTGCCATAGGTATTCTAGTGGATGACGCTATAGTGGTAGTGGAAAACATACACAGATGGTTTGAGCTAAAACTTGCCAAAACTCCACGCGAAGCCATCGTTAGAGCCACAGATGAGGTAGGAAACCCAACCATACTGGCTACATTTACCGTTATAGCTGCGCTCATGCCCATGGCTTTCGTTACAGGTTTGATGGGACCCTACATGAGACCCATACCCATTAACGCCTCCGTTGCCATGTTCTTTTCCTTGCTTGTAGCTTTCATCATTACACCGTGGGCAAGTTATAAGTTGTTAAAGTACGATAACCACAAAGGACAAGATAAAGAACACTTTGACATAAAGGAAACCACCTTCTGGAAACTCTACTCCAAAATTATGGTGCCTCTACTTACGAGTAGTACAAAAAGAGTAGCTTTTTATGCCTTCACCTTAGCGCTTATGGGACTGTCCGTGTTACTTTTGATTACCAAGGTAGTTGTAGTTAAAATGCTCCCTTACGACAACAAAAGCGAACTTCAAATCGTAATAGACATGCCAGAAGGAACAACAAAGGAAAGAACCTTAGAAGTTGCAAAAGCTATAGCTGATTATATATCTACTCAGAGCATAGTTACCGATTACCAAATTTACGTAGGCACGGCTTCACCTTTTAACTTCAATGGTTTGGTAAGACACTACTACCTAAGGCAAGCTCCCCATATGGCTGACATTCAGGTAAACCT
>JBEPZA010000041.1:0-4268 GCA_041641075.1 Aquificaceae bacterium
ATGCCGGAGGCGGGAGTCGAACCCGCACGCCCTCACGGGCACTGCCCCCTCAAGACAGCGCGTCTGCCAATTCCGCCACTCCGGCTTGCAGATAGTATATTATATTTCTAAAAACGAACATTGTCAAAGTACACAATTTAGATTTTTGCTACTAAAATTCATTTGCAAGTGGTTGACACCAAGAAGATAAACGTATAAATTAGGTTATAGCAAAAATTTAGTTAAGCTCCTAAGGAGGTGTAAGGCATGGCTTGGACAATAAGGAGTGTGTTGCTTCTTGGTTTGCTAACAGGCCTGTTTTTGTTTGTGGGTAATCTTGTAGGCGGAAAAACTGGTATGCTCATAGCTCTCCTAATGGCTGGTGTTATGAACTTTATAGCCTACTTTTTCTCCTCTAAGATAGTACTTTCCATGTATGGTGCCAGAGAGATATCTTACGAAGAAGCTCCTTGGCTTCACCGTATGGTAGAAGAGCTTGCCCAAAAGGCAGGAATTCCTAAGCCAAAGATCTATTTGGTACCTATGGAACAACCCAACGCCTTTGCTACGGGAAGAGGGCCATCGGACGGCGTTGTAGCTGTGACAAGTGGCATACTACAGCTTCTAGACAGGGATGAGCTAAGGGGTGTTCTGGCTCACGAAATAGGACACATAAAGAACAGGGACGTTTTGGTAGCCACAATGGCAGCAACTATAGCGGGTGCCATATCCTACTTGGTAAACATGCTCTTCTTTGGAATGCTGTTCAACAACTCACGAGATGAAGAAGGGGAAGGAACAAATCCACTTTCCATAATTGGTTCCATACTGGTTTTGATAATAACACCCATAATAGCCACCATAATCCAAATGGCTATATCTAGATCCAGAGAGTACCTAGCGGACGAAACTGGAGCAGAAATATCGGGTGATCCTATGGCACTGGCAAGAGCTTTGGAAAAGATACACAACTACGTTTATCAAATACCTACAGAAGTGAACCAAGGCACAGCGCATCTTTTCATAGAGAATCCCCTAAAAGGTGGTGGAATTTGGGAACTATTTTCTACACACCCATCCACAGAAAAGAGGATAGAAAGACTCAAAAATTTAGCAAGACAGATGGGAAGGCTCTACTAACCTTCCCTTCTCACTCTAACATTTCCAGTCTTCTTAGGTAGTTTTCCAAGATAAAAGAAAAGGCGAAGGGTAGTTTTGCGACGTTTTCTACCCTGATGCCTGTTCCTTCGAAATACTCCTCTATGTAGTTCTTTGTTATCCCCAACCCTATTCCTACTATAGGAAGCTTTCCTTTCAGTTCCCTTATGAGACTTTTTAGGTCAAAGCCTTTGACTCCTCTTGTAGGCTCACCATCGGAAAAGAGAATTAGAGCGCCTTTCATACGGTTAGATTTTGAAAAGTTGTCCAGATCCTCGAAACTAAACATTAAGGCTTTACCTATATCTGTTGTCCCACCTAAGCTGTTAAAAAGGTTTATCAATTTACCCTTTGCAGTACTGTAGTCCTCTGTAAATTCCTTTAACCTGTAAGCCTTGTCATTAAACACATCTATAGAAAAAGGCATACCTAGTTGATAGAGCACCTCAGAAACAAGGATTAAGGATTTTACAGCGTTGTCTATCTTTTCCTCTCTTTTCATGGATGAAGAGATGTCCATCAATAGCTTAAAAGCCATGATTTTCCTTTCTGGTATTTCCCTTCTTTTGAAGATTTTCCCCCTCTTTATGGGTATTTCTGTAGAGAGTTTCTTTGTGTTTAGGCGTTTCCCGTAAGTGTATGCTCCGCCAAAGAACTCTTCCTCTACAGGTAGCAAACGCTGAAACTTTCTCTTTAGACTCTCCACATACGGCAACACACTTTTTAGGTAGTATCTGTATTTACCTTGACTTTCTCCGCTACCTTTTGAAGTGCTACCGCTTGCTGATAAGGCACTGGATGATGAGACATCTTCCCAACCTTTGACTATGAAAGTTATAAAACCTTTATGCTCCACGTCCACCTCTAAGGTTTTGGGCAAAAAGAAAGACAGGAATCTTAAGTCCCTTTCCAGCAAATCTATATAGGACATTTGCTTTACGTAATCTCTCATCCACTCGGGCAAAGTTTTTAGAGATTTTAGAATTTCTGACACGTCCTCATCAAACATTTGTGTGGCGCTACTTTGTGTGTTTTCTTTTATGAATTCCTGAACTTTCTGGGGTAGTTTACTCAAAACATCGGTCATTATCCTTCCTTTGTGTCCATCCTGCCTGGTTTTGCCTTTCGCTTCATCGAGTAAAAGGTCTACGTAATTGAGCTGTTGAGATTTTTCCAAAAGTATCCTGTATTTTCCAAAGATGTCGTTCATAAGAATTTCGTAAGCGTCTTTGTTTTTTGAAGATAAATAACTTTCTATGTAGTTTCTCAAATCTAAAACCTTCTTTTGTATTTCTGCGTTTGATGTTAGATCTTTACCAAGCCATAGTCTCAGTATGTCCAACACAAACTGGTAATGGGGATAGGTAGCATCTTTTAGATTATCTAAAATCTCTTCGTATCTTTGCCTTATGGCGTATACACTGCTTGGATGGTTGTTTATGAGTAGTTCATCAACTTTCATAGACTCAAGGACCGCATACAACACTACGAAACTTGCCGGCGAGTAACCAAACCTAAAAAACTCCCTCTGTCCAAGACGCCACAGATAAAAGTCAGAGTTTAACAAGAGTTCAATCTCGTGTCTTATGGCATTTATGGTGTAATCTTCCGTTCTTTTTATAAAATCCGTAACTGCAAAGACTATACCTCTTGGTATCTTTGCCACATGTGGTATGTCTTCTATTTCTCCCTTCATCCACATTTCAGTAAGTGGCAAAGACTTAGGATCGTAACCTGCTCCCCATCCTTCGTAACTCGGTTGAACTTCTATGTCGTATTCATCACTCAACACTGAACTTATAACTTTCCACTTTTCTTTCATAATCTTTTAAATTTAAGTCCCATTAAATCGGATTTAAAACGGAGCTATAACGGGATTAAAAATATTTGGATGGAGTATTTTAAAAAAGGAAAAAACGGAGAGTAAAGGACACAAGGCGATATTAGTGTATGTAACAGTAACTTATACACTCCGTATTCCAGATGCTAACAATTTTTTCTACTACAAACTAATTACAAGCTCTGCGCCAAATGCCTGTGCCTTTGCGTAGAGATCTGGAAAACAGCCTATCTCTACACCTTCTATAACGTGAGGTGCGGGTTGGATTGGGAATGGTTCTTTGCGACCTTCTCCGCTATAAGTGCACCAGCGTGGCTCCCCTATAGCAAGACCTCTTTCAAGAGCGCAGCTATCACATATCATTACAAAAAATCCCTCCCGCTTGGCTAACGCCATCAACTTTTCTCCTATGGGATTTCCTTTTTGGAGTATCATTATATTGTCATCAAAAAGGAAAAATCCTACTGGCTTGACACCGTGAGTGCCAGCTTCGAGCTGAGGCAATATCATCTGTCCAAGTTTGTAGCTAGCGGCTCTAGGACTTATAAGAACATAAAGCACTTTCATCCCAAACCTCCTTTATATTACTAAAGTATTATTTTATACAATTTCATAACTTTCACCTAGCTCAGATAAACCATCGTAATAACCTGTAAGTCAAGCGCTTTGGGTGTGTTTTTCGCCAAACTTCTATTAAGGCTTTCTAAAAAAGTACACTAGCCCACATACTTTTCTCCCAACCTTTTTATAGCTCTTCCAACGAAGAATGACGGACTGTTTTTAGAAACTTCCGCATACCTGAAGCTTTCTAAAAGATTTACTGAAGAGAACCAGGAATAATATTTGTAAAAAGGTTAAGTACTCGAAAAACGTTAGTAGATGAAAGGAATTAACTTGATAAAGTTAAGATTTTACCATAAGGTGATATTGGAGTTATTCTCGCACAGTGAGAAGGCTCTAAACCAACAAAATCATAAATATTCCAGAGCTAATAAATTCAATCCTACATGATATACCTAAAAGATAAACAAGATTGAAGAAACTTATATAGAATTGGGTAGAAAACTAAACTCAATGACAGAAGGCGATTTCCTTCCTTATGTCCAGAGAGCTTTAGAGAAAAGAGTTATAAAGATTGCTCAGAATATGGTCCCACAAAAAGGTTCAAGATAAACTATTTTAAAGTTACCGTGAAAAATAATCGAACAAAGGGTATAGAATATGTTAAATAATATATGGATAAAACCAACAATCTCAAAATGGGCTCCACTTGTATTTTCTTAATCAAATC
>JBEPZA010000041.1:4368-7594 GCA_041641075.1 Aquificaceae bacterium
TCTTTTAGAAGTTTTAAACAAAACCTCTGCTAAAAACAAGATTAGCTATAATCTTAATTCCTCTTACATACAGATAGAGGGAAAGAATTGAGAATTAACGCAAAAATTTAGGCTTTAATCATTACTCCACGAATGATAATCATCGTTCCAGGAATAATATAAGGGATCAGAAAGGTCATATTATCATCAAAACAATTATAACCGGTGTAGCAATTGTTATTCCAAATAGATAGAGGATGGGCGGGATTGGTTAACCAGTCATCCTCATCGTTATTAAGTTATTGTATAAGCGGTATACCAAGTGTTATCTTTGTATGATCAGGATTGATAAATTTCACAAAGCCCATAAAAAAGATTGTTAGAACTAAACCTAATAAAGCTTTGCCGAAATCATCAGAAAATCCAAAATAAAGGAAACAACAGCTTATACCCCCAATGCACAAAACTTATAATTCCTGCTAAATATATAGAGTATTTTTTACTCCATAACTCTTTTTTGGTATCTGTCTCCACTTTTGAACTACTTTTTCTAACTCCCCTTCTTTTGTGGCATACACCCACCCATTAGGTCCTGCTATACTAAAACACTGGATTTTTTTGCACCAAGACCAAAGCACGCTTTCCTTTATGCCCAACCAGGAACTTACCTAATTACATAAACCCCTTAATATAAAAACCGACATATCATGAAGCTTTTTTTTGGCTCTCCTGGATTTAAATATAGGACAAATTTTTATCAAAATAAGATTTCATACCATTCTATTGATGTTTTCACACACTTAATCCCTTTTTGAATATATGATGTCTTAACTGTGGCTACAGGATAAACTCCGTATATACACTAGCTTAAACTCTACCGGGTTTTTTCTAAAGAATGGAGAGATTTATCTTTCTATCTCATATGTAGATGCGAGCTTAGATGTTACTATACAGAAGCTTAGGAGGGAAAAATGAGTTTAGCAAAGTTGATAGCAATTAACGTTTTGGTAAGCTTGGTAGTAAGTTTGGTGGTAGTCCTTGTATATCACAAGTATTTTGCGCCTCAGCCGGTCACTTTAGACGTGAAAAGTTTTTTCGATCTATTGTTATTGGATCAAAAGAATAAGCCTTAAAAAAGAGAAGGAAGAGAAGGAGCGTAACTACACCACTTACCGCTAGTTTCTGAAAGAGTGTAACTCCCCTTTTCCCCTTGTCCTAAATCTAACCAATTTTCTCAGCCATGTTACAAATCCTTTCACTAAGTAGTATTTATGAGTAAAATCCTTTAAATTTACCTCTTTAATGTATTCTTTGTTTAGTCTTTCGTAACTTGCAATGTACTCAAGCACTGACATTAGCATTTTGGGTGTAAAGCTCAAATCAAACGCTTCCGCCACCTTTAACAATATCTTCTCTACAGTCCAGTCCAATCCTATAATAAACACCTTCTCCTTATCATCCTTTTCTTTTATCTTCAAAACTAACCCTCTTTTCCCATTCTTCCCTCTTACCTTTGCATAAACCACAAGTGCCGGACACAGTGGCACTCCCGGTCTACCTTGCTCATATAAGTAACCATCTTTGATGTAAAAGAATGATGGAATCAAAGGAACATACTCTAGCCTAAATAGCTTTGCAAGTTCCTGTGCACCTAATACCGCTGGCTTTTTCGCAGATTTTGGTGGCCGTTGCGTAACCTGCTGTATGGTCTTTTTAGCGTTCTTTTGGCTTTGCTGCTTAGCCTGTTGCACAGGCCTAGAGTCATTTTGATTGGGTTTTTCATTCTTGTTCATCCATACTACCTCCTTTTTAATTTTTGTAACTTAATTTTTCATTCCTTAAATACCGAAAATCACCTAAAGATATACGCCTTTCACCATATCCATCCTATAAACCAGACATCAATAATTTCTGTTGGTTTTATTCTATGCAACCCATTTTTTGTAACTTCGTCTAACAAGACCTTATGGTCTGGTCTATTCACGATAAGGTAAAGTGCTTTATGGAAAGAGAATGAGTATATGGCTAAGACGGGTTTATTAAAGAAAAAGTCCGTGTAAAGTCTTATCGCAGCAAGGTTTTCTTTTAAGTACTCAGAGAGTTCCTGAAGAGCTTTAGTTAATTCACTATCGTTTTTCTCCTTGTAGCAATTGTCTACATACCCTAAAAGATGATAGAGCCGTCCCGTTTTTCTCAAAAATTTTTCTTCATCTATAAAGATTTCCTTCCATTTATCGAAGTTAGGTAGTTTCAGTATTTCCTTACAATCCTCCTTAGGAGCGCAATAAATCCCGTTTACTTCCGCAACACTTCCATGCCTATTGGCAAGATCATCAATTAACTTAACAGACTTCCTTTCCATTGATGCCACAATATTAATCCTCATTTCCTTCCTCCTTTTTAATCTTTTAGGTTTGTTTGCTTATACACTAAAAAACTACCCCTGCTAAAACTTAAACTTCGCTTAATGGAGATTTTTCTTTTCCTATCTACTGTTGGTGAATGGTTTGATTTTTCTTAACCTCATGGCAATTCCGAGCTCAACGAGGCAAGTATAGTTCTCTTGCTTTACACACTGCAACTTTGCCAGGTATTTAATTAATGATACTTTTAGCATTTCCTCCTTCCTTAAAGGTTAATTAAGTAAAAAATACCTGATAGGTTTTTTAGTCATTACTTGCTTTGAAACCCCCATTCTTTAGCATGATTTACGTTCATTTTTAGTTTTTAAACCTCCCCATAAGGGGAGGAGAAACTCGGAGGAGGTGCGTCTTCACTCCATCACTACCCCAAGATGCAATCATCAACACTATATAAATATAGGCAAAACAGAAAAAATGTCAAGTGGATAACAGTTGAATGTGAAGTATAATCTTTGTTGTACCTAATCTTTCATAGATGCTATAGGGGAAAATTAAACTTTGGTGCATCCAAGTGTTTGCGTGTGACCACGTCTAATAAACTATTGGAACTTTTCAAAAAGCTCCGTAGCTTTTAGTCCAGCTAAGGTCTGTAATTAAGAATTGTTTGCACCTTTAATTTTTCATCTTGCCCAAGCTTTAAAAACTGGTTTCAAGTCAAGGATATGCAAGAAATAAGGATAGGTACTTTCACAATTTACCTTATAAACGATACTTATCTCCCATCAAATTGCTCTTAGGTTGTAATCTTGGCACTCAAAACGTAAAACGCCAAAATTGGTGTCTTGGAACGAAGAATGGAAAGAGTCGTTACTCGCCGGCACCAT
>JBEPZA010000042.1:0-7578 GCA_041641075.1 Aquificaceae bacterium
TCTTTAACAAGTTACCAATATCTTGCGTGCTTTCTTCGTACTTATTCACCAAGTGTTTATAAGATCTCAAGAAAGCCATGGGACCACCAAAATAAGGGGCTTCCAAAATTACTGGGCATACTGAATCACATACCCCGCAAAGTATACACTCAAAGCTCTTCTCTAGTCTTTGTATGTCTTGAGGATACAAAATCCTATTTTCCCTACTTTCTTTTGGGACTATACCCTTTATCCTACTTACCAAAATTTCATGATCCACTATAAGATCCTTTACGACAGGCAAACCAAACAGGGGCTCTATCTTTAAAACATTACCAAATTCAATTACTCTGGTTTTGCAAGCTAACACTGGTCTTGAGTTTACCCTTACTGCACAGGTCCCACAAATTCCTGACCTACACATGCTCCTGTAGCTTACGGTAGGATCCAGTTCTTCCTTTATTGTGTTTAGGATATCCAGTACAGTCAGGGACTTGTTTGGATCAAGATTCAGATCATAAGAGAACCACCCATTATTTCTCCGTATTTCTACAGAAATACCCATTAAATTTAAATGTAAGCTTCTTGATAAATTTTGTAAACATCGTCTATAGATGGTTCGACGGGATTTATAGTAAATATTCCTCTAGCTGTCATATAAACGTCCTCTGCTAATCTTTCAAGTTTGTCTCTTTCAACATTTAGGTCCTTAAGACTTAGTCTCATACCTATCTTTTCTAGAAACTCCTCCAGTGCATCAACCGCCATGTGTGCTTTGTTATCGTAGCCCATCAATTGGGCAAATAAAGCATACTTATCTGGATTACCTGAATAATTGAATTTAGTAACAGCTACAGCTAAAGCCGCTAACCCCTCACCGTGGGCTATTTCTGGATAATGAGCGGATATAGGGTGTTCCATTGCATGTATTAAAGCCACTCTTTTTTTATCTATAGCAATACCTGCTAGCATACTAGCATAAGCCATCTGAGTTCTAGCCTCTTTGTTGTTTGGTTCTTCTATCGCCACAGGTAGCCAATCCTTTATAATTTTTATAGCCTTGATTGCTAGCTCATCTGCCAGAGGGTTATAGGCTTTGTTGGTTAAAGATTCTAAGGCGTGTATGAAAGCATCTACTCCAGTAATAGCTGTTAATTTCCTGTCCATACTTACTGTCAAGGAAGGATCAACTATAGCTACCTTTGGGTAGTTCAGAGAGTGGGATATGACAAGCTTTTCCTTTCTTATGGGATTGGAAATTACGGAGTACCTATTTACCTCCGAGCCCGTGCCTGCAGTAGTTGGGATACAAATAACAGGTCTGTTTAAAAAAGGAATAAGCCGAGGTCCTTCTGGGTAATTTACGTAATCCCAAGCGTAGCCTTCGTTGGATGAAACAATAGAAACAGCTTTGGCACTATCTAGAGAACTTCCCCCACCTAGACCTACTATAAAATCCACTTTTTCTTCTACAACTATTTGGCTTGCACGATTCACCATTTTGTCCGTAGGATTAGGTTCTACTTCATCAAATACGATTATCTCACTTATGCCATTTTTTCTTAGAAATTCTATAGTTCTATCAAGATAGCCATATTTCTTCGTGGAAGATTTACCAGTTACTATAATGGCTTTGAAACCAAAACGCTTAGCTACATGTCCAAGCTTTTGTAGACTTCCCCACCCAAATAGAATTTCTACTGGCAAATAAAATTCAAAAAAGTTCATGCCTCCGTTATATCTTCTCTCTGAATATCTATATCTTCTGGTATGGTTGCTTCGAATGTAGGTACAGTGTATGTTGGGATAATACCCTCTTGTTCCACCTTTTCTGCGCAGTGGGCGTGGTAGCGTGTCCAAGGTATAGCTCTTAATCTCTCGTAAGGTATAGGTTCTCCACAATATTCGCATATTCCATAAGTTCCTGCTTGCATCTTTTGGAGAGCGTAATCTATCTCTCTGATTATGAACATTTCTCTACCGGAGAGATTGTCCAACAGTTCCTGTGTGTAAGTCATTTGACTAAGATCTTCCAAATCCCTGGGTTCCTTCACCTCTTCTTCTATACGAGATTGAGTGTCTTCTTTTTTTCTATAGCGGTCTAAGAGTTTTTCTTTTTCTTCTAATAGGAGACGTTTTAGATCTTCAAGTTCTTTTTTTGTTAACATGTTTTACCTCCACTCTATTAGTTTAAAGAAGAGTAAATGTAGTAATTATACAAAACACTCTTAACGTAGTTACGCGTCTCATGGAGAGGTATAGTTTCTATGAACACATAAGGGTCAGAATGCTGGATAAATGATCTAACTCTATTTTCTCCTGCGTTATAACTGGCTATAACTCTTACCAAATCTCCCTTCCAATAATCCATAAGATATCTAATATATGCAGTTCCAAGATTTATGTTAGTCTCTATATCGTAAAGATTTCTTAAAACTATGCCTTCCCTTTGAGCCATCCATTTGGCTGTGCTGTCTATCAGTTGCATAAGACCTCTAGCGTTAGCTACAGATGTAGCTTGTGGATCAAACAAACTCTCCTGTCTCATAATGGCCAGAATCAGGTTGGGGTCCACATTGTATTTGTTTGAATAAAACAAAACATAAGAAGCGTAAGGCTTTGGAAAAGCTACTGCACTGTAAATATCCGATCTTGTCCCATATTTTCTAGCAGCCAGTCTAATCCCAAGGAAGGTATCAAATTTTGATATCTCTATTATATCTGACGGTGTTATATCTTTAATCCTTCTAAAGGCTTCTAATCGCGCATAATATGGGAAGCCCAATTCGTTTATAGACTTTATTATCAATGCAGTTCTAGGAAATTCTTCAGAAGATATCCTTAGGAGTATATTGCTAGCTATTGGCTCTCCTAAATAAGACTTGGCTACTATAGAGTAAAAACCACTTCCTTTTGAGCTCTGGAAGAGGTACTTTGTAGATGTCTCTTGCATTCCTAAAGCCACATAGCTTTTCGATATCCAAAAGTTGGATTTGGCTATTTCCTGAGGTGAACGGGTATGCAAAAGGCTCTGCTTAAAGTAACTTACAGCTTGGTCGTACCTGTGTAATATGTAATTGGCTAGACCCAAATTGAAATACTTTTCGTAAGAGTCTGTAGCTCTTTCTAAGAACTCTAGGGCTTTGTTATAATTGCCCTGAAAAAGAAACAGCCTACCCACAAGTAAGGATAAGTTAGTGTTATCTTCAATCAAACTCCGTAGAGAAGCCTCATCTCCCATATTGAAGAATGCCCTAGCAAGATACTCATCTCTTAGATCCGTTCTTTGGCAATTTCTCAGAACCCCCAGAGCTCTATCATCCTTAAGCCTGTAAAGAGAAGCACCGTAGATATCACACAGATGTGGATAAGAATGATTTTCATAAAGAGTGACTACTGTTCTGTAATACCTTCTATTAAAGAGTTCTCTAAAAATGTCTTTGGCTCTATTTTCATCTATATTTACTTGCTTGGCAAAATCGGCAAAAAGAATTGGATCTTTCATAAAAGCTTCGCTTAAATCAAGTTTGTAAGTTAACCACAAGCTTCTGTATACACTTTTCAAATCAGGGCGAAGTCTCTTTGGGTCTACTTCCTTTAGGATCTTTATACTTTCGCTTCTTCTTGAGCGTTTGCGCAGTTCATCCGCAACTAATACTTTCACGTCGTGTGCAAATACAGCGTCCGAATAATTTTCTAAAATCTTGTAGCCTAGATTTACATCTCTTGTCCTGAAAAACTCCAACAGTAACCTGTACTCCCCAGGAAGATTTTGAGAAAAAGCTGTAGAGAGAAGTATTAATACAAGGAGTAACTTTTTCATGATATGTAAGTAATAGTGATTAGGATCAATACACCAAAAATTAAGTTAAGCCAAACTAGGTTGGGAATAAGATTAAACTTGCCTCTCTTGAACAGGAAAAAGTATATGTAAGAGAAGTTCAAGACCATGAGTAAGAAAAGAAATAGCTTAAGATGGAAGAGTGTATTTTCACTGAAATCTCGTCTGTAGCCATGCCATAGGTACATCCCAGTAAAGAAAAGCACGAGTATAGATAGCCAAACCGCTAAGAAAAACCTATTGTAAAGTCTTTGTAAAAAAACTACCTTATCTTCCTTATTACTTAAGCTTTCAAGGGCGGGTCTTAAAAATAGCAAAGTGAAAACCATACCACCTATCCATACACTTACAAATAGGATGTGCAAAAAAAGAAAACTCTTAATCATTATTCTCCCCCTTCCTTACAACGGAAACCTTACCACTAGCTATATCTTGTATTGCCTGAAATGTTTTCTTTATCAAGGCTCCACTTGTCTTGTCTTTTATGAAGATATCTTCACTCTCTTTCATGAGCTGTAGCGTCCTTTTTGCCGCTGCCAATACGAGCTCGTACCTTGAACTAACTTTTTTCATTGCCTCTTCTATGTTTGGTCTTCCACTCATACTTTACCTCCATGAAAAGTTTTACAATCACCCTCTATCAATCTCTTGATTTCTTCATCTTTTACAAACAAGTCTAAGTTGTTCTTAAAAATTTCAGTTTTGTGCATGTGGGATATTATTATACTTTTGAGAACCTCTACAGCGTTATCAATATAATCGTTGAGTATTATGTAATCAAAGTATTTAGCACACGCTATTTCTTCTCTTACTGACCTAAGTCTCTCTTGTAGGTTCTTATCCAAAAAACCCCTACTCAACAACCTTCTTTCGAGCTCTTGCAGTGACGGGGGCAAGATGAATATAAGTAAGCTATCGGGTCTGACCTCTTTAATCCTTTTTGCCCCTTGAACATCTATTACAAGAATGGAAGAGAAGTTTTCCTCTTCATTCTTTAAGACTTGACTTTTGGGTGTACCGTAATAATTACCATACACGTTAGCGTACTCCAGAAATTCATCTCTTCTAATCCCCTCTTCGAAGGATTCGACATCCATAAAAATGTAGTCCACTCCCTCGATCTCACTTTCTCTTTTGGCTCTGGTTGTTGCGGTTATCACTCTCCTTATCCTGAGACTTTCACCTTCCTTTAGTAATTTTTCTACGATGGTTGTTTTTCCTGTTCCGGAAGGTGCTGAAACCACGAAGATACTCATACTTAAAATTATATATGAGCCGGGAGGGATTTGAACCCTCGACCCACGGATTAAAAGTCCGTTGCTCTACCAGGCTGAGCTACCGGCTCTAAATTTCATATATTTTACACCATTTTCCGTTTCAGGCAAGCTTTTCCTTACCTTTTCCTTTCACAACTCTGAGTTTTGGTCTAGAGATGGCAAAGTCTCCTGTCCCTATGTCCTTGTTAACCACGGAACCTCCAGCGATAAAGACAAAATCCTCGATCTTCAATGGTGCGATCAGTAAAGAGTTGCTACCTACGAACACATTTTTGCCTATGTGAGTTTGGTGCTTGTTTTTACCATCGAAGTTTGCAAAAACTACACCCGCTCCTATGTTGGTAGCGCTACCTATGAACGCATCCCCTATGTACGCCAGGTGTTTAGCTTTCACATCCTCATCCAACTTAGATTTCTTCACTTCCACAAAGTTTCCTACGTGGGAGTTCTTCCCTATGACGCTTTCGTCCCTTATGTGGGCAAATGGTCCTACTACTGCACCACTCTCAATACGGGAGTTTCTTACAACAGAATAGGCATCGACTATAACGTTTTCTTCCACCACCGTATTTTCAAGCACTGCACCGTTTCCTATTTTTGAACCTTTTCCTATGCGGGTCTTACCCTTCAGACTCACGTTGGGAAATATTTCCACATCTCCTTCCAAAAGGACATCGGGTTCTATCCAGACGCTTTCTGGTTGATGTATGGTGTTACCTTTTTCAGCCCAATACTTGAGTATTCTCAATCTCATGACGTTTTCGGCTATCGCCAGTTCCCACCTGTTGTTTATACCCAATACTTCTGTAGGATCGCTCGCCATAAAGCTCTTTACTATGTATCCCTTTTTGGTCATCAGCTCAATCGCTTGCGTTAGGTATACTTCACCAGTCTCCTTACTTGGTTTTATGTGAAATATTACATCAAAGAGATGGGGAGCGTAAAACATATATAATCCACCGTTTATCTCGTTTACCTGTTTTTCCTGAAAGCTTGCGTCCTTTTCTTCAACGATCCTTATTACGTTGCCTTTTTCATCTTTGATAACTCTTCCGTATCCTGTAGGATCGGGTAAGAAAGAGGAAAGCAAAAGGGCAGAAGGTGTTGTCTTCTCGTATTCCTGCACAAGGGATAAAAACCTCTGCATTTGCTTGAGTGTTTCTGATGTAATCAGTGGAGAGTCACCGTTGATGACCAAAAGGTAGTCTTCGTAGTCCCTCCAAAAATCCAGACTGGATATCACTGCATCCCCGGTCCCACCTTTTGGGTTCTTTTGATAGAAGACTTTTACTTCTTGATCCTCTACAGCCTTTATTACATCTTGAGCCTTGTGTCCTACAACTATTCCTATATCGGTTACGCCTGCGTTCTTGAGAAGGTTAATCACGTACCAAATCATGGGTTTGCCAAGTATGTTGTGGAGCACCTTTGGCTTTTCGCTTCTAAAGCGTGTTCCTAAACCTGCAGCAAGTATTAGAGCTCTCATGACCTTCCTCCCGCATCGGCAGCTACACCTCTTTTACTTTCTTGAATAAATTTTACAAACATAACGATTTCTTCATACTTGCCTAACTCTTCCAGAACTTTCTCTGTGGAATCTTTCTTGAGCAACGGACTTCTGAAAATTATTCTGTATGCTTTCTTGAGAGCTTGTATAACTTCTTTGGTGAAACCTCTCCTTTCCAGACCTATGGTGTTTATACCATAAAGTTTGGCGTGCTGTCCTGAAGCTCTTACAAAAGGCGGTATATCCAATGAAACACCGGATACTCCCCCAACCATTGCGTAAGCTCCAACCTTAGACCACTGATGCACAGCGGACAGTCCACCTATAAAGGCATACTCTCCAATCTCTACGTGACCACCGAGCGTTGCACAGTTAGCCATTATTACCCCCTTCCTCACTATACAGTCGTGAGCCACATGCGCATAAGCCATAAGCATAACATCATCCTCTATCACAGTTTTATTTATACCAAAACTCGTGCCTCTGTGCACCGTCGTATACTCCCTGAGAATCACTCTGTTTCCTATGTGCACACTGGTGTCCTCTCCAGCATACCTTAGGTGCTGAGGCTCCTCTCCTATGATAGCTCCATCGTACACTCTACAGTGCTCACCTATGGTAACCCTTCCCTTTATAGTCACCCTGGCGCCTATCTTTGTTCCCCTGCCTATCTTTACGTCACCCGTTATGATGGTGTATGGACCTATTTCCACGTCATCTTCTATTTGCACATTACCATCCAAAATGGCGGTTGGGTGAATTTTATGCATCTATGCCTCCTTGACTACCTTTCTAAGTAAGTCCAGAGCTACCTGAGTCGCCAAAAATCTATTTACGTTACGTGAACCTCTAAAGACGTACCTTTGAACTATTATCCCCCTATCGGATCCCACGCCTACATAGGTCAATCCTACAGGTTTGGTTTTGGATCCACCGTGTGGACCCGCTATCCCCGTTATCGCTACCGATATATC
>JBEPZA010000043.1:0-7459 GCA_041641075.1 Aquificaceae bacterium
AAAGTGTCCATTGTCTCCCCAAAAGCTGGGACTACTCGTATAAGAGTTCTAGGTGTAAAAAACATTCCAAATACAGCTCAGATAGTGTTTTTGGACACACCAGGTATATACAGACCCAAGGATGCCTTAGGCGAAGCGATGGTAAAAGTGGCATACGAATCCTTACAGGATGCTGACGTAGTGCTTTTTATGATAGATGCCCAGGATGGATGGAACAAAGACGATGAAATGGTTTATACCAAGTATATAAAAGATTTAGCCCAAACAAAACCTACAATCCTTGTGATAAACAAAGTGGATGCCTTTGGTGACGTAAAAAATCTGCTCCCGCTTGCGGAGCAAATACACCAAACGCATCCTGATATAAAGGAGATAATACCTGTAAGCGCCCTAAAGGGCTATAACTTAGAGGACCTTCTAAACACCATCGTTAAGTATTTACCAGAAGGAGAACCTTTGTTCCCAGAGGATATGGTCACAGACCTTCCACTGAGACTTTTGGCAGCAGAAGTAGTGAGAGAAAAGATACTCTTTAAAATTCACCAAGAAATACCTCAAGGTGTGGCAGTGGTAGTAAATAGCATAGAGAGTGGAAAGCACGACCCTAACATGCTTGTCATCAATGCAGATATAGTGGTGGATAGGGAAAACTACAAACCCATAATTATCGGGAAAAACGGACAGAGACTAAAAAGCATTGGAAAAATGGCTAGGGAAGAGTTAGAGCTCATAACTGGCAGAAAGGTCTATCTGGAGCTCTACGTTAGGGTAAAACCTGACTGGAAAAAGAGACCAGATTTAGTAAAGAGCTTTGGGTATACTCTAAGCTGATGGATCCGAAGGAATTTACAAAAAACTTGATAGAGGGCGTTCTTGTAGAAAATCACACACTTAAAGCTTCTAAGGTGGAGCAAGGAAGGTTCATAGAAGAGGAGAACATCACTGTTACACTCGATGGACAGAGAGTGATGTTCATAAAGGTTTTTTACGGTAGGCAACCATACTACAAAGAATGGGCAGAACTCTTCAGCATAAAAGGGACTTTCTTTTCAACTCCTGTGGAAGACGTTCTGTATAAACTTCTATCTAATCACTTTAGGCGTGTATTCATAGAGTATTACACAGACAAAGAAACTTTGAACGAGCTAAAAAAAGGCTTACCGGTAGAGGAAACACGAATGGGTAAAAAGTTAAGAGCTGTAGGGTATAAGCACTTTAGAGATTGGTACTACCCAGAAGGGTGGATGGAAGGCACTTACAAGATACAGGCGGAGTTTTAACAAAAGGGGCAAAGCCCCAACGTTTCAATCCTCCAAAGTAGATACATCTCCTACAGGTAGTCCAAGTTCTTGAGCCTTTAGGACTCTTCTCATTATCTTGCCACTTCTCGTTTTTGGAAGTTTTTCTACAAAGGCTATCTCATCAGGCACAGCTATGGGACCAAGCACTTGCCTTACATGATGCTTTATTTCTTCGGCGAGTTTATCGGAAGGCTCGTATCCTTTTTTGAGTATCACAAAAGCTTTTATAGCTTCACCTTTTATTTCGTGAGGCTTTCCTATTACAGCCGCCTCAGCTACAGCTGGGTGATCTACCAAAGCGCTTTCCACCTCCATTGTTCCTATTCTGTGCCCCGCTACATTTAGAACATCATCAGCTCTTCCCAGTATCATTATGTAACCTTCCTCATCCATAGTAGCTAAGTCACCTGTTAGATAGTAACCATTTATGGTAGTCCAATACTTTTCGAACCTTTCGGGTTCTCCCCAACATGTTCTGAGTGCCGAAGGCCAAGGTGTTTTTATGACTAAATTCCCCACAGTATTGGGAGGTAAAGGATTTCCATCTTTATCAACAACAAGGGCTTCAATACCAAAGAATGGTTTACCAGCTTTCCCTGGCTTGGCAGGATAAGAAGGTAGCGTAGTTATCATATGCATTCCCGTTTCCGTTTGCCACCATGTGTCAACTATCACACACCTCTCTCTACCTATGTGTTTATAATACCAATGCCACGCTTCTGGGTTTATAGGCTCACCAACAGATCCAAGAATCCTCAAAGAAGACAAATCATACTTTGCGGGCCACTCTTCTCCATACCTCATGAACATTCTAACAGCCGTTGGTGCTGTGTAAAATACGTTTACTCTATACTTTTCCACATAGGACCACCATCTACCGGGGTTTGGATAATCAGGAGCACCTTCCGTTATAACAGAGGTGACACCGTTAGCCAATGGTCCATACACAATGTAGCTGTGTCCTGTAATCCAACCTATGTCCGCTGTGCACCAGTATATATCATCCTCGTGAAGGTCAAAAACTACTTTTGATGTAAAGTAAGTGCCTACCATGTAACCACCAGTTGTGTGAAGGACTCCCTTAGGTTTACCTGTAGTCCCCGATGTGTAAAGTATAAAGAGTGGATCCTCTGCATCCATAACCTCCGGTTCACACACGGGTGAACTGCTTTTCATCAATTCATCTAAACTTATAAATAAACTACCATTCAAATCAGCATCTCCATCCCTATCCCATACTACAACCTTTTCTACAAAGTTTAGACCATCAACAGCATTTTTGACGGTAGATAGAAGGTCTATTTTCTTACCTCTTCTTTCTGTATAGCTTGCCGTTAATACTACCTTAGCTTTGGCGTCTTCTATTCTAAGTCTTAAAGCCCCCTCGCTAAAGCCTGCAAAAACCACACTATGTATAGCACCAATTCTTGCACAAGCAAGCATGCAAGCTATAGCTTCTATCGTATTTGGCATATAGATGGAAACCCTATCTCCTTTCCTTACACCCAAAGATTTTAGTCCATTGGCTATTCTATTTACCATTTCCAAAAGTTCACCGTAAGTAATTTTTCTTTCTTGCCCACTTTCTCCGACCCATATGTAAGCCAGCTTGTTTCTTCTTCCGTTATTTACGTGTCTATCTAAGCAGTTGTATGTTATATTGGTCTTGCCGTTTACAAACCATTGATAGTAAGGGAATTTCCACTCAAACACCTTATCCCATTTGGAAAACCAGTGAAGCTCTTGAGCGATTCTTGCCCAAAAGTCCTCTCTACTTTCAACAGACTCCTTATACAAGCTTTCATAGTCCTTAATAAAGGCTCTTTCTATGATACTTGATGGAGGGATGTATTTTTCTTCTACCTTCAGAAGCACCTCATCCTTTTGACTCATGGCTAACCTCCTAAAATATACTTTCAAAAATTATAGCAAAAGAAACACCAAAAAAGGAATTTTCAAAAAGTTATGATTAAAAACATACATTTTTAGATTGAAAATCGCATTAAAAAATTGTTTAATACAGGAATTAAGTATATTCTTTTTCTCTTATTTTCTTGACAAATATGCAAAAGCTTGTATAATGTGTCATAAATTCTTAACTTTATTAAGCCTAAATAAGGAGGTAGAGCATGCTTACCAAAGAACAGCTATCACGCTACTGGGGTAAGGTAAGAAATCTTACCATTATCGTTTTGGTGCTATGGGCTTTGGCATCCTATGGGGCTGCAATTATAGCTGGCTTCTTAAACAAAATTACCGTAATAGGATTCCCATTGGGTTATTACATGGGGGCACAGGGGTCGTTAATAACCTTCATAGTGCTTCTAATTGTTTACAACAAAAAAATGGACGCTATCGATGATGAGTTTGGTGTAAAGGAGGACTAAGATGGAGAGAGAAAGCTTTGCAAGCAGGCTAAGAAAGGTTTACGCTATCTACACAGGCGGTTTGCTTCTGTTCTTAATTGTTCTAGGAATAGCGGAGCAATTAGGTCTACCTGCTACATACATAGGTTATGCCTTTGTGTTTGGCACAATTTTGGTCTATGCCACTATTGGTATTATTTCCAGAACAGGCCAAGCTGCCGAGTATTACGTAGCTGGTAGGCGAGTCCCTTCCGTGTTCAATGGAATGGCAACAGCAGCGGATTGGATGTCCGCAGCATCCTTCATAAGTATGGCGGGTGCTCTATATCACCAAGGTTACAACGGCCTTGCCTTCATAATGGGTTGGACCGGTGGTTACGTATTGCTTGCAGTTTTGATAGCTCCATACCTCAGAAAATTTGGTCAATACACTATACCTGACTTTTTGGAGGCAAGATACGGTGGTAAGCTTGTAAGATTGGTTGGTGTAATTGCGGCAATAATAGTTTCTTTCGCATACCTGATTGCTCAAGTCACAGGTGCAGGTATCATAATGAGCAGAATTATTGGTATTCCATTCGAAGCAGCAGTATTCTTTGGACTTTTGGGCATCTTAGTTTGCTCCTTTTTGGGTGGTATGAAAGCTGTCACATGGACACAGGTTGCGCAATACATAGTTTTGATAATAGCCTACATGATTCCTGTGTTTGCCATATCCTACAAGCAAACAGGTATACCTTTCCCTCAGTTGGCGTATGGTCAAGTGCTCCAAAGTATTGAAACCAAGCTCGCAAGTATAAAGGAAGATCCAAAGGAACAGGAAGTAAGGCAAATATGGAAGCGTAAAGCTGAAGAAATAGACCAAAAAATAAAAGCCCTTCCTGCAAGCTGGGAAGAAGGCAAGAGAGCTCTGGAAGAAAAGCTAAATACCTTACCCGCCGATGATCCCGAAAGAGCAAAAATAGAAAAAGCGCTAAAGGAGTATCCAAAATCTCCAGAAGAAGCAAAAGCCAAGTGGTCTGAAGATAAAAAGAGAGCAGAGGACATGTCAAAACCGCCCAAGTCTTACGTAGCTCCGCCTGCGGATGTCAAAGGCATGGTAAACTTTCTTGCTCTGACTTTTTGCCTGATGGTTGGCACAGCTGGTTTACCCCACGTGCTGATGAGATTTTACACAACTCCTACAATCAGAGAAGCAAGAACATCAGCAGGTTGGGCGTTATTCTTTATACTACTTCTGTATATAACCGCTCCTTCGTATGCTGCGCTAAGTAGAAACGAAGTTCTAACAAACTTAGTAGGTAAAGCTTTCTCTGAACTTCCTGCGTGGGTAGCCAAATGGGGAAGCGCTGGACTAATAAAAATTCAGGATTTAAATGGTGATGGTGTAATACAATTTTCCGAAATAATCATACATCCAGACGCTGTAGTTTTGGCGACACCTGAAATTGCTGGACTTCCATACGTCATATCCGCTTTCATAGCAGCTGGTGGTTTCGCAGCAGCGCTTTCTACAGCAGATGGGCTTTTGATAACCATGTCCAACGCCATATCTCATGACCTATACTACAAAATCATCAATCCCAATATATCTCCATCAACTAGAGTCAAAATAGGAAAAGCCTTGTTACTGGTCATAGCGCTAATAGCTGCTTATATAGCAAGCTTTAGACTAGGGATTATAGTGGATATTGTAGCTTGGGCATTTTCCATTGCAGCTTCTTCTTTCTTCCCAGCATTGGTTTTGGGCATATGGGACAAGAGAATGAACAAACAAGGAGCTATAGCTGGTATGGTAGTAGGCTTAGTAGTTGCACTAACCTATATAATAGGAAACAGATTTTACGGCTTGGAAATATACGGTATAAAAGCTATAGCAGCTGGTATATTCGGTATTCCTGCTAACTTTGTTGTGGCGTTGGTAGTATCTAGGATAACTCCACCCCCAAATAAAGAAACTCAGGAGTTTGTGGACAGTCTAAAGTATCCAAAAGGAGAAGTAGCGCACATCAAAGCAGAGGACTGATGAAAGAGATAATTAACTACACACTGGCTTTCTTTATGTGGCTCGTCATTGGGCGAGCCATCCTGAATTTTTTACTGATTACTATATTCGCCGTGCCTGATCCTACAAAAAATCCTGTTTATGTGCTTTTTTACAGATCCACTCAATGGCTTTACCGCATATTTGGGTTCTTACCTTGTTGCAAGACACTCTTTATAGTGTTATTTATACTTATACTTAGGCTATTTGCTGTAAAGTATCTGTAAAATGCTCGATGCAGAAAGATTCTTAAAAGAATGCCCTCCGTTTAGTTTTTTGCCAGATAAGGAAATAACAAGGATTGCTCATAACTTAGTAGTAAAGGTATTTTCCAAAGGTGAAGTCATATTCACAGAAGGAGAACCACCCCTTGATTTTTTATACACCATTAGAAAAGGGGTAGTCGTATTAAAACAAGATAGCAAAGTAATAGAGTATCTCCATGATGGAGAACATTTTGGCTTTTTATCACTTATAGGGTCATCTCCCCCAACTGCTACAGCTGTAGCGCAAGAAGATTCAGTTATCTTCCTACTTCAAAAAAAGATTTTTGAACATCTTATAAAACAATACCCAGATTTTGGTAACTATTTCACCAAAGCTTTAGCGAGTAGATTGCAAAAAGCACAAATTAAACAAGAAGAAACAAGCTTGGATAAGTTTTCGAGCGTATCAGTAAAGCAAATACTAGTTAAGGAACCTCTAACACTAGAAAAAACAATTTCCGTAAGCGAAGCTGTAAGACTTATGGTTGAGCAAGATTATACTTATGCTCTAATTAAACTTAATGACCACTACGGAATAGTTACAGAAAGGGATGTATTAAAAAAAGTCCTATCTAAAGGATTAAGACCAGAGGATGTCACATTAGAACAAATAGCCACACACCCAGTGATTGGTGTAAGTTCTGATTCCTTGGTCATAGATGCCATGTTACTTATGGGAAAACACGGAATAAGAAAAATAGTAGTCTTTGAGGGAAACAAACCAATAGGAGTTTTAGAAGATAGGAACATAATAGCTTTTGAAAGTAAAAACCTAATCTTTATGGTGAAGGAAATACAGAAGAGCAAAACCACTCACGAGCTTGCTTACTTGTTCCAATTAATGAAAGAAACAGCCTTGGAAATGGTATTAAGTCATACTGACCCTGAACGTGTAGGCAAATATATATCAGAACTAAACGACAAGTTCATGAAAAGAGCGGTTTATTTAACTATACAAAGAATACAGCAAGAACCTATGGTTCCTTTTAGTATCATGGTTTTAGGTAGCGAAGGTAGGATGGAGCAAAGTCTAAGCACCGACCAAGACAATGCACTTATATACGAAGAAATACCTATGCTGGATGTAGATGTAAAGGAATACTTCAATAGATTTTCGCAAGAATACATAAAGGTGCTTTTGGAAATTGGTTTCCCTCCATGCCCAGGTAATGTTATGGTATCTAATCCATATTGGAGAAGGAGCGCGCAAGATTGGGAAGCCGAAATTCTCTCTTGGATAAACAATCCAAAACCAGAAAATGTTTTAAATATGTCCATATTTTTCGATTTTAGAAACGTATTTGGCTCTTCCTCGTTGATAGAGAAACTATCCAGTGTGGTCTTTGACCACATACAGGACAATAAAATGTTTTTACCTTTCTTAGCACTTCAAGCTGTCAAGTTCAAACCACCCATAGGGTTTTTTGGTAACTTTGTAGTGGAAAAGACGGGAGATCACAAAGGAGCATTTGATATAAAAAA
>JBEPZA010000044.1:0-7215 GCA_041641075.1 Aquificaceae bacterium
AGAGGTTTTACTCAAGAAGCTTTCGCTTTGAGACATCCAGGTGGAGCTTTGGGAAGAAAGCTAAAGAAGGTCATAGATCTTTACCATACTGGTCAAGAGATACCTCTGGTTGGAGAGTTGGACAGTATGCCTCAGGTCATATTGGAAATGACTAGTAAGGGTTTTGGAGCTGCTATTGTGGTAGACCAAGATGGTAAACTCAAGGGCATAATTACAGATGGGGACCTAAGACGCTTTATAAACAGAGGTGGAAACATAAACAACAGTATAGCTTTGGATGTTATGACAAGAAACCCCAAAAAAGCCTATCCCGATGAGCTGGCAATGGAAGCATTAAAGAGAATGGAGGACCACAAAATTACCGTTTTGCCTATTGTCGATAAAGAGGATAAGGTTATAGGTATAATCCATATGCACGATATCCTAAAGGCAGGTATAGTATGAGAAGATTAGCCATATTTGGAAGTACGGGTTCTGTAGGTTCTCAGACAATAGAAGTTATAAGAGAGTACAAATCAGACTTTCAAATAGTAGCTTTGAGCGCAAAAAGAGCCTCTAAAGAGCTCCTGCAACAGGTTTTGGAGTTCAAACCTAAGTATGTTCTTACAGTGGAAGAGCCATCAAGAGAGTGGTTAGAGAGTTTGCCCCAGGAGACGGTATTTCTTAAGTTCGAGGAAGGGTTGCAAGAGGTAATACAAAACTCCAATTATGTACTAAACGCTATAGCTGGTGTAGATGGTTTACAAGTAACTTACGAGACACTTATGAAAGATGGAAAGACACTTCTCGCATCCAACAAAGAGTCCATAGTTTGTTTACCTAAGCTTGTCAAGGAAAATAGGGAAAGAGTTATCCCAGTAGATAGTGAACATAATGCGCTCTTTCAACTTCTACAGATTGTTAGAGAAAGAGGTCTTCAGGATTTTGTAAAACGAATATATCTAACGGCTTCAGGTGGTCCATTCAGAACCAAAACTCTGGAAGAGATAGAGAATGTTTCTGTAGAAGAGGCATTAAACCATCCTACATGGAAAATGGGTAGCAAAATTAGTATAGACTCTGCAACATTGATGAATAAGGGAATAGAGATTTTAGAGGCTCTGTCTCTTTTTGATATAGAATTGGAAAAAATAGACGTGGTTATTCACCCTCAGAGTGTCGTGCATGGAATTGTAGAACTAAAAGATCAATCTTTTATATTTCACGTATCCCAAGCCAACATGAAAATCCCCATACTCCACGCTCTTTTCTACCCAGAAAGGAAAGTTTATCCTTTTGAAAGCAAAAATATACTAGATATGTCACCTATTACTTTTGAAAAAGTGGATGGTGACAAGTTCCCAGCTATTTCTCTGTGTAAGTGGGTAGCTCAGATGTCTGGAGCCTATGTTCCAGTTTTGTTGGGTGCTGACGAAGTAGCAGTAGAGCTTTTCTTGAATGGGAAAATAAAATTCACACAGATATACAAGATAGTTGAGGAAGTGTTGAGTAGGTTAAACATTAAAGACCCAGAGAATGTAGAGCAAATAAAAGAGGCTATAAACTGGGGCAAAGAGAAAGCTATGGAAGTTTACAGAGAGCTTCTGAGATGAGGGAAGTTTTAGTAGCTTTAGGATTCTTCTTTTTCTCTTTTTATGTGTTTCACATCTTTTCCTCTCCTTCTTCTTCCATAGTGAACTTTGAAAAACTGGATATCGAAAAAACCCAGCTTTCTATAGGAATGTCAGGTGGAACACTCAGTTTTATCCTAAATGGAGACCCAAAAACCTTAAATCCAGCTTTGGCTCAGGAGACTACCTCAACCGCTGTTATAGGAGATCTATTCACAGGTTTAACCAAGGTGGATCTAAAGAGTATGCAAATCGTTCCAGATTTGGCTCAAGAATGGACAGAGTTAGAAGGTGGGAAAAGATACGTATTTAAGCTAAAGAGTGACTTAAGGTGGTCCGATGGGACACCAATAACCGCCGATGATGTAGTCTTTACCTACAGAGATGTCTACCTAAATAAGGAAATTCCCAACTCTACCGGTGACACACTTAGGGGTATTTTGAAGTCAGAGGAAGAAATCAAAAACTTCGTAAAAAAAGTGGATGATCTGACAGTAGAATTTAAACTACCATCTCCTTTTGCACCTTTTTTACAGGCTCTTTCAGCCCCTATACTGCCAAAGCACAAGCTTCAAAGGTACGTAAAAGAAGGCACCTTCATGACAGTTTGGAACGTAAACACAGATCCAAAAGAGATAGTAGGTTCGGGTCCTTACGTAATAAAACGCTACGTAAAAGGACAGCTCGTAGAGTATGAGGCAAACCCTTACTACTACGAAAGGGACGAAAAAGGAAATCAATTGCCTTACATAAAAGCCAAGATAGGTTACATCGTTCAAGATCCAGACACCGCTCTTATTAAGTTTTCGGATAAAAGAGTTGATTACATAAGTGTTAGGGCACAGGATGTTCTGTATATTTCTAAACTAAAGGATGCCAAGCTTCTAGATATGGGACCTACACCATCTACAACCTTTCTGGTTTTTAACCAAAACCCAAAGGCGAAAATTCCACAGTATAAACTCAATTGGTTCACTAAAAGGGAATTTAGGCTTGCCATATCCCATGCAATAGACAGAGAAGGTATATGCTACCTTGTATACAATGCTATGGCTACGCCTCTTTACTCACCAATAACACCAGCCAACAGACCCTATTACCAAGAAGGAGTTTTCCCAGTTTATGAATACAATCTGGAAAAAGCGAGAAGATTACTACTTTCTGCTGGCTTTAGATACAACAAAAAAGGTGAGCTACTCGATGAATTGGGCAACAAAGTAGAAATAGTATTGCTCACCAATGCAGGAAATAAAGAAAGAGAAACCATAGGTAACATAATAAAGGAAGATTTGGAAAAATTAGGTATAAAAGTTATTTTTAGACCCATAGACTTTAACACACTGGTTTCTAAACTTACATCACCACCTTACGATTGGGAAGCTGTCATTATAGGTTTAACTGGTTCTTTGGATCCGCACTTTGGTAGAAACGTGTGGCACTCCTCTGGTACACTTCATATGTGGAATCCAAGACAAGATAAACCAAGCACTCAATGGGAAAAGGAGGTTGACTATCTTTTTGATCTTGGTGCCATCACCACCGATCAAGAAAAGAGAGTGGAGATTTACAGGCAAGCCTATAAAATAATAGCGCAAGAACAACCTATGATATTCATAGCTACTCCTAAAAGTATGTTATCATTCAGAACGAAATTTATAAATTTCTATCCAACGGTTTGGGGGTGGTACGAAGAAAATCGAATTTCTCTGAGTCCTAAAATTCAATAACTTGTCGCAATCAAGTAAAAAGGGACTTGGACGTTATTATCTTTTGATAATTCTAAAGGTTATAAATTGTATTAATTCATCTGGAGAGTGCCATTTGTTAGTTTATTGTATGTGGAAATGGCTAAAACCACTATAGTAAACTAATTTCTCACCCTCTCTTGCTGAAAGGTAATCAGCCCCTTTTCCTTACAAGGGCACTGCATACTGGTAAACGATATTCTTTAGGTAAATCTGTATACAAAAATTCTTACCCTTCGAGTAACCATTAAAAGAACAAGAAGAAGACCAAACATTCCGAGAAGGCACGCAAGTATTAATAAGATAGTCTCTGTTTTCTTTTGACAGGATTATACCAAAGAATCCAAACGACTTTGATTTTCAAGTCATCAGAGAAGTTCTGCAAGGACCAGTTTAAAAAACTTAGAAAAGTTTACAGTAACCCATGTAGTGAGCGTAAGGATGCTAATTCTCAGGAACTTATACAAGGCGTTTTATATAGTGGTTGTAATAGGATAGATAAGACTAGAACGCATAATCCTGTAGGCAAACCACACGAATTTGCCTTTTGGGACGTCTTATGGCACATTATTTTACTAACTTCCAGTAGTTATTGATATTTTTATGTGTGACTTGACATTTTTATATATCGTATGATTATAATTAATATAGAATGATTTGTAAAGGTAATTGCTACTTAACTATTTTCACTCATAAGGGTCGTGTGGTAGAGGATTTGAATGGCTATCCTAACTCCAAAGAATCCTCAGGTTTAAGAAATTACTTGAATTATTGCAAATTTCTAATTTTCGAATATAATTAACACTTATAGATATATAACTAAAACTTATAGGAGGTGTACCATGCAAGGGAACGAGGCATTCAAACCAAAAGGGGCGATTGCCTTCTTTGTGGCGCTAGTTGTGGTCTATTCCTTGGTGTTTCTAGCGATGTACTCTATCTTGGTTTCTAGAGGATCAACGACACCGTAAGGAGGAGTCGCTATGCTAGGCGAGTTAGAAAAGAGTGAAAAAGCCGCCTTATCTATAGCTGTAGGATTTTTACTATTCTTTTTCGGTCTCTTAGTCTACGCAGCTAAAGGAATGAACATCGACGTTCCTACATGTATAACTGACGTGAAACCCTTTACTGAAGGAAGAATTATTCAACACTCCCCCGATAGGTACGAAGTTCATTATCTGGCTTACATGTGGGCATTTGATCCTATGGAAATAGAATTGCCCAGGGGTGCCACGGTAGACTTTTACTTAACATCGAAGGATGTTATACACGGTGTGCACATAGAAAAAACAAATGTGAATATGATGGCTATTCCGGGAACTGTAGCATATGCTAGGTACACATTCACAAAGCCTGGAGAATATAGGGTAATATGCCATGAATACTGCGGTATAGGTCACCAAGATATGATGGCAAAAATAATAGTCAAGTAAGGAGGTATAGCTATGAAGCCTGAAGGCAGTGTAAAAACAGTAATTATTTTGGAGATAATTTTGCCGATAGCGTTGTTGGTTTTCGGTATTTATCATGGTGTTCTTCAGGTTCTCTATAGAGCTGGAATAATAAGGGATGTGTCTTTTTTAGGAATAGAGTACTATCAAGGTTTGACGTTGCATGGAGTGATAAATGCTATAGTGTTTACTACCTTTCTGATAGTAGCCTTTGGTAATATCATGTTTTGGTATCTTCTCAAAAAACCTCTAAGAGCCAGTGTTCAATGGGTTTCGTTTGCTCTTATGCTCATAGGGACCTCAATGGCTGCATGGGCTATGTTTACGGGTAAAGCCAACGTTTTGTATACTTTCTATCCACCTCTACTTGCTCACTGGACATTTTACTTGGGTGCCGCTCTCTTGATTATAGGTTCTATTATTCCACTGTTTTTTGATTGGTTACCTAACTATGTAGCCTGGAAGAGAGAAAATCCAGATAAAAAAGTCCCTATAGGTGTCTATGGAATATTTGTAAACCACATAATGTGGGTAATTATGATAGTACCAGTTGTAATAGAGATACTCTTTCAGCTATTACCACTTTCTCTTGGTATTGTAGAAGAGATTAATCCATCTCTAGCTAGAACGCTATTTTGGGCTTTTGGGCATCCTGTGGTTTACTTTTGGCTCTTACCCGCTTACGCCATGCTCTACCAGATTCTTCCTAAGTTAGTTTCAGAGAAAGGTGCTTTATTCTCAGATGGGGCTGCAAGACTTGCTTTTATACTATTCCTAATTTTTTCCTTCCCTGTAGGTTTACACCATCAATTTACGGAACCAGGTATTACCAACAGCTATAAACTCATACATGCGCTTTTTACTTTTGGAGTTGCTATTCCTAGCTTCTTAACAGCTTTTAGTGTAGCTGCATCTCTAGAATACTCCATAAAGGCCCAGTACCCTCATCTGAGGGACTCTCTTTTCGCTTGGTGGACAAAGATCCCCTACGTATCTACACAAGGTGACAAATGGGTTGTTTCTTACTACATGGCTGGTTTATTTATGTTCCTTATAGGTGGGATAACAGGCATAATAAATGCTTCCTACAATCTCAACCTGGTAGTTCACAATACTGCATGGGTGCCTGCTCACTTTCATACCACAGTTGGCGGTTTAGTTACACTCGTATTCCTGGGTATGTCCCTGTTCTTCTTAGCAAGACTTACAGGTAAAGAAGTAAAGCTTAAAGGACTAGCAGTCTTAGCTCCATGGCTCTGGTTAATAGGTTTTGCTATTTTCAACGTGGCTTACTCATTAGCGGGAGTGGAAGGTATGCCAAGAAGGACTAATATGGGGCTTAGCTACTCCAATCCTGACTCTCCAATATTCGCAATGGACTGGATGCCAGAGGCTATAGCTGGTGCTATAGGTGGCACCGTAGCTGGTATAGGCTTTGTATTCTTCTTGGTATCCTTCGTAGCTACCTTACTTTCTCCAAAGACAAAGGAAGAAACATTGGAGTTCCCAGTAGCTTTAGCATACCATGACGAAAAAATGCCAGCACTCCAAAAACTCACTCCGTGGGTTGTCTTCTCGTGCATACTATTCTTAGTTTCATATATACCTCCTATCTATGATGTTGCAAAGCGTGGAGTGTTTTTCGATTCGCCTGGTTACAACGACAAGAGCCCCATCCCAGTAACTAAGCCTCAATCTGCAAAGGAACAAGGGGAAAATAAAGAAGTTTCGATTAAGTGAGGTGGTCCCTCGTGCGTCTAGTGTTGTTTTTGGGGCTTTTGCCCCTGCTTCTTTTAATTCACACTTCGGTGAATGCTCAAAACTCGGGCACAGGTATCCCTCCTAACGAATCGAGGACTTTAAATAGACCATTACCTGATGTTAAGTTGGTAGATCATACAGGTAGGGTCTTTAGCTTACACGAGCTAAGAGGTAAGCCCGTAATAATCAGTCCCATATATACGCATTGCCAATCTGCTTGTCCAATAATAACGGACTCTCTGAAATCGACTATCTATAAACTTGGTGCACCCGGAAAGGATTTCTTTGTGGTGTCCTTCACCTTTGACCCACAAGATGAGACAGATGATTTGAAAAGATTTAGAATAGAAAGAAACATATATGACGATGGGTGGCTTACAGTTAAGGCTTACAGTAAAGAAGATCTTTTTAAACTGGTAGATGCCCTTGACTTTAGATTCATGACAGTTTACGAAACTAGAGATTTCATACATCCCAACTTAGTAGCCTTCACGTCATCAGATTTAGTCTTGAAAAAGTACGTATATGGAGTTGTATTTAAAGAAGAGGATTTAAAAAGAGCGCTAAGGCATGCAAAAGGAGAGGTAAGTATATCCGAATACCTAAGACCATATATATTCTTCATTAGCCTCATTGGTATAATCGTTG
>JBEPZA010000045.1:0-7212 GCA_041641075.1 Aquificaceae bacterium
TCAAAGTAAGGTATAAGTTCCGCTTTTTCGTGAAGACACCTTAGTTTATTTGACAAACCAAGGGTGATAAATCCACCTAAAAATACTCCGTCTACCAATATATCCACGACCAAAGCAGTGCCACATAGCAAAAGCAATGCATCCGTTGTGTAAAATTTTAGAGCACCGTAAAGATTTAGAAGCCTGTCTATCCCTACCTTGCTTTTTTGGACTCCTTGTGTATCAATGTTTACTTCTTTGTAGTTTATAAATTCAGCTTGAGGAAAAACTTCTCTTACTTTGTTATCCATACTAGGTTTAACGGAAGAAACAAAAACCAGATCCCAATTTCCTTTTAGGTTTTGTACTTCATTGTGTGTAAACTTTCCTACATAGTTTAGATTTGCTCCATCAAAGCTACAAGCATCTACGGTTGTGTTTCCTATATCAAGTGTTAATACTTTCACATTTGCTACCTTGCTCATCGTGTTGCAAAATCAAGGCTTTGGCTTGTATTCCTGCTTCTTTGAATGCTTCTACCATAGCGTTAGCTACTTTGTTGGGATTTTCTAAGCATATGCTACCTATTGTAGGACCTGCACCACTCAAAAATACAGCCAATGCTCCCGCTTCGTAACCAGATTGAACTACTTGATGGTATGCAGGTATGAGGTTTGCTCTATAGGGTTGATGCAATTTATCTTTTACACCTTCCTTTAGTGTTGGATACATGCCGGTAAATAAGGAAGCTAAAAATAGACTGGCTCTTTGTATATTGTTTACAGCATCCTCGAGGGATACCTCTCTTTTTATGACCTTTCTGGCTTCCTCTGTAGAGAGCTCAAACTCCGGAACAACAAATACCAACAAGAGATCAGCTGGAAAAGGAAGCTTTACAAAATCCACGTGGCTTCCATTATTGGCACATACCACAAATCCTCCCAACATAGCCGGAAGTATGTTATCAAAGTGCGGTTCAAATTTGTAAGTCAGATGAAAAACTTCTTCTATTTCTAGGTTTTTTCCCGATATGGCTTGGTAAGCCAAGACACCACCTACAATCGCTGTAGATGAAGAACCCAATCCTCTCGATGTAGGAATACTGTTTTTTTGCAAAACTTTCAAGGCGACCTCTTTTCCGCCAAAAACTCTAAAACATTCCCTATAGACTCTCACAAATAGATTGTTTTCGTCTTTTGGCAGATCTTTCCCTTCACCTTCTATCTGTAAGTGGTAGGTGTTAGAAGGCTCAATGGTAAACTCATTGTAAAGCTTTAGTGCAAGTCCAAAGGTATCGAATCCACATCCTAGATTGCTAGTGCTTGCAGGCACAGTGATTTTGTATTTCATAACAATATTTTCATGTAAACTTTAAGATTTTGCATTATTTTTATATCATGGTTGAACAAGCCTTAGATCTAAAACAGATACAGTTTGATTTTGCTAAGCGCTACTTTCAGGAGTTTGTATCCACCAGAGAACACTTTTTGCCACACCTTCAGCCCACCAAAACGCCTCTACTTCTTATGGATTCAGAAGGTATAAAAAGCAGGTACATCTCCATAAAGTATCATATGCCTTTTGTAAAGGTTTATTACGCCGTAAAAGCAAATGACCATATAGATGTTATAAAAACCTTAGCGGAACTAGGCTCTGGCTTTGAGGTAGCCTCCATACAAGAGTTGGAAAAGGTTCTTTCTTTGGGCGTAAGAGCGGACAGAATAATATCCAGCAATCCCGTAAAGCCTTTGGACTTTATAGAATACGCTTATAAAAATGGTGTGGATAGGCTCGTAGTGGACTCCTTTATCGAGGTGGATAAGTTATGCAAGGTCTCTAAACGCTTTAGGGTTTACGTGAGAATCGTAGTGCCTAACGAAGGTAGCGATTGGCCTCTTTCCAAAAAGTTTGGAGTTGATACAGACACAGCATTGGAAATTCTTAAATACTCAAAGGATAAAGGACTTATTCCTTACGGTATAACCTTTCATGTCGGGTCTCAATGCAATAACTATAGGAATTGGTTTATAGCCATCAAAAAAGCTAGTGAACTCTGGCAAAGGGCAAGTTACCAGGGTCTAAAGCTACAGATGTTAAACATGGGGGGCGGTATACCTGTTAAGTACTCCTACGAATCCTTGCGTATAGAGGATATAGGATACTATATAAGGGGTCTTTTGCAGAAATACTTCCCAATTCCTCCTCATGAACTCCAGATAGAACCTGGAAGAGGGATAGTAGGAGATCAAGGTTTGATGATAACCAGAGTTATTGGAAAAGCTAAGAGAGGAAATGAGGATTGGTTATACATAGATACAGGTGTATTCAACGGACTTGCGGAAGCCTTAGGAGGTATAAGGTATCCTTTCTATGCCCAAAGAGAGGGAGAACTTAAAGAATGGACCGTGGGTGGCATATCCTGCGATAGCATGGATGTAATTGCCAAGAGCGTAGCTCTACCTGAACTAGATGTGGGCGACTATCTTTACATCCTCTCGGCAGGTGCATACACTACCGTTTACGGTGCGCACTTTAACGGCTTCCCGCCACCAGAAGTCATGGTTCTATGATTTCTATACTCAATTTATCTTTTGATGTGGTACTATCCTTAACTATCACAAAGGATTTTATGTATTCCTTATTTATATTAAACTCTTGCAAGAACCTACTCGTTTCCATGTATGGGAAGTGTATAACTACCGTGGTATTGAGTTCTATGAGTCTTACGATACTTATTAATTCATTGCTAGGTAAGAATCCCCTGAATCCTATGTAGATTATGTCAGGATTTAAGAGTATGGCATCCCGCAGACCTTCTTCAAAACTTTCTACATCAGAGCCAACCTCTCTCTGTATTACAAGAGATTTATCGTGTCTAAGAAGAAAGCTTAAAGGATCTTCTAGTATAAAGATAACCTTCGTATAGTTGGAACATATATGCTTTAGCAATGAGTATATAAATACGGTAGCTTTTATTGAATTTTTTCCTATGATGGGTAATAAACCTGGACCATGTGAGACTAAGTTTTCAAGTTTTTTTATTATTGAGATATCTTCACACAGATTTTGCAGCCAGGGAACTTCATGAGGTGTTTTTACTATGTGAATTACGTAGCTTCCTCTCTGAATCATATAAGTTATCCTAAATCTTCCTATACCGTGGAGCCCAAAGGAGAATGAGCCTTCTCTGCCCAGTGGTCCTAGAGCATGAGGAGTGTGACTTTTTAGAGCTACAAGTGTATCTCTCACATCCTCTGAGGTTAGGACACTGTCTATTATCTTTATGAGGAGATTTCCGCTCCTCTCCATGGGAGCGGCGTTAGGGACTATGTATATTTCCACTGTATCTTTTTTGTTACTAATGTAGTTGATGATTTGTGGCATATAATTCATGGCTTCTTTTACATATATTCTAACATAATAAGGAGGTATTGTATGGCGGTTAAAGAAATAATGGATGCTTTTAGAAACAAAACTGTAGATCAGTGGAAGTTGTCTGATTTAGTAAAGGATATAAGGCTCATAGGAGGCTTGTTGGAAGTAGTATATAGGTTACCCAAAAAGGATTTAGAAAAGGTCATAGAGGATGCAACGAGGCAGGTAGTTCAGTCTCTCTCAGATGTGCAGAATCTTAAGATAAGGTTTGTAGAAGAGAGCGTACCTGAGCAAGCCTTTGGACAGACAGTCTTTTCAAGGAGAAAGGTTGATGGTGTAAAAAACATACTGGTTGTAGGAAGTGGAAAAGGTGGAGTGGGTAAGTCTACAGTTTCTGCCAATTTGGCTTTAGCTCTTTCTAAACTGGGTTACAAAGTAGGTTTACTAGATGCGGATATATACGGCCCAAGCATTCCTACCATTTTAGGTATAAAAGGAGAGCGAGTTAGCGTAGATGAAAGCAACAAGATAATTCCTTTGGAAAGATACAACATAAAAACACTTTCTATTGGCTTTTTGCTACCGTCGGAAGACACTCCAATTATCTGGCGTGGACCTATGCTAATG
Organism: Aquificaceae bacterium; assembly: GCA_041641075.1. GTDB lineage: Bacteria > Aquificota > Aquificia > Aquificales > Aquificaceae > JBEPZA01. The sequence goes on from JBEPZA010000045.1 coordinate 3,982, forward strand.
AAAGCTCTTACACAGTTTCTCTTTGATGTGAGATGGGGAGATTTGGACTTTTTGGTTTTAGACTTACCTCCAGGCACAGGTGACGTGCAACTTACATTGGCGCAGAATGTAGAGATTGAAGGAGCCGTAATAGTTACCACTCCACAGGATGTAGCTTTGGCGGATGTGAAGAAAGCCGCTTCTATGTTTAAAGAGGTTCAAATACCCATAGTAGGTGTTATAGAAAATATGTCCTACTTTGTGTGTCCAGAGACTAACAAGAAGTATTACATATTTGGTAAGGGTAAAACCGTTGAGTTTGCGAATAGATACGGAACTAAAGTTCTGGGAGCTATACCCATAGATCCGGAGATTGCGGAAACATCAGATATGGGCATGCCAGTTGTAGAATCCCATCCAGATTCAGAAGTCTCTAAGGCATTTTTAAGCATAGCAAAGTTGGTAGCAAATGAAATTTTAAGGAGGTAAAACATGTTTATCAAAAAAGCAGGGGCAAAGGTTGTTTACCTGGACCATATAGCTACTACACCTGTAGCACAAGAAGTACTGGAAGCCATGCTTCCATACTTTAGAGAGCACTTTGGTAATCCAACATCTTTGCACAGTTTTGGACAGATAGCCAAAAAAGCGATTAACGAAGCTCGAGAAAAGCTTGCTAATCTAATAAATGCGAACACGCCAGAAGAAATAATATTTACCTCTGGTGGTATAGAAGCAAACAACTTAGCTATAAAAGGTATAGCTGAAGCCTACGAGAAAAAAGGCAAGCACATAGTAACTACAGAAATAGAGCACCACTCCATACTTCATCCTTTAAAAAACTTGGAAAAGAAAGGTTGGGAAGTAACATACCTAAAGCCTGACAAGTATGGGCTAATACACCCAGACCAATTAGCAGAAGCTATACGCCCAGATACTGTATTGGTAAGCATAGGACACTCCAACAGAGAAATAGGAACTATTCAAAACATAAAGGATCTGGTGCAAGCTTCCAAAGCAAAAAATCCAAAAGTAATATTCCATACGGATGCATGCCCTACTCTGGGACATTACCCTGTGGATGTAAAGGAGTGGGGAGTAGACGCCGCTTCTTTCACCGCTCATCTTATGTATGGTCCAAAGGGAGTAGGTGCTCTTTGGACACGTAAAGGTGTGAAGGTAAGACCCTTAATAGAAGGTGGTGTTCAAGAAAGAGGAGTAAGAGCCGGAACGGAAAATGTACCAGGAATCGTTGGGTTCGGTGCAGCATGCGAACTGACTCAGAGAGAACTCCAAGACAGGATGACAAGACTATCTGGCTATAGAGACAGACTTAAAAAAGCCATCCAAGAACAATTGGATTATATAGAGTTTACTGGACATCCAACTCAACGCTTACCTCATCACCTATCTCTCATAGTGCACCTTATAGAAGGGGAGGCTATGCTACTTAGGCTAGACTTAATCGGCATAGAGACCGCTTCGGGTTCTGCGTGTGTTTCTTTGGCACTAAAACAGTCTCACGTGTTGTTCGCAATTGGTGTTCCGAAGGAGGTAGCAAACGGTTCATTGGTGTTTAGCTTTGGAAGAGACAACACCGACGAAGACGTAGACTACATCGTACAGGAGTTTCCAAAGACAATAAAACTGCTGAGAGAGATATCACCTTTCACACCAGAGAACTGGGAAAACTACGTAAAGAGTAAGAAATAATCTGAAGCGGGGAGCTTAGCGCTCCCTAAATTATTTAACTACTTCCCACTCTGTTATCAAGTGATGCCCCCTTTTGAAGTGAGACCTTAGCCTGAGGTTAAGTAGATTCTTAAGGCTCTTAAATCCTTCCCCTCCTACCAAGGTAGGAACATTTTCTCCACCTACTATAACAGGCAAATGAATGAGTCTTATTTCATCCACAAAACCTCTCTTGGCAAACTCCCAATTTATAGAGGACCCCCCCTCAACCATTAGGCTTTTTATACCCATGTCAAATAATACGGGCATTAAAGCATCAAAGTCAACAAGTTCTTCACCCACAACCAAAACTTCCGCTCCCAAGGACTTTATCTTCTCTATCTTTTCATGACTCGCTCTTTTTGTGGTAACTATAACGGTTGGAGCATCTTTTGAGAATATGTTTGCATCTGTAGGAACGTTGAGAGTAGAGCAAGGTATAATGCGCGTTGGGTTTTTGCCTTTTGCATACCTTACCGTTAAACTAGGATTGTCCGTCCTTACTGTCTCACAACCAACCATGATGCCATCCACTTTGGCTCTTATCTCATGAAGGTATACATAAGCCTCATGGTCCATCAATGTCATAATTTCTTTGCTAGATGCTCCTCTATAAAGGGTTAACTTTCCATCCACAGTAACCTCAGATACTATAATCACGTAAGGTCTTTTAGTCATAATCCCTCCTGTAGTTTTTGTATAAATACAGTATGCGCAAAATCAAAGATACCATAGTAAGAAGAGCTATAAGCTTGATACCAATGCTTAAACCTATAGGAAGTTGGAACCTTTCCATAAGGGAAAACAATATTAGTGTCAGATGTGTCTCTGGTCTTCCAAAGAAACCTACACCTTCCAGTGGATCTTTTATCTTTCCTTTCTCTCTACTTTCGTATCCTATTTCCGCGTATACAACAGGCTTTATGAAAGAATGAAGCATGGAAGCCGTTATTACAGTTATAGTGGTCAAAGGACCAGCGTATACGTAGGCTACAGTTCCAAGAACAAAGCCATCGACCCACTTGTCCGCTATCCAATCGAACACAGCTCCAAACTTGGAAGCTTTGTCTGATAACCTAGCTACTATACCATCTGCAAGATCAAACAATCCAGACATAACGAGAAAAGCAACAGCCGTTAGAAGCTTACCATGGTAAAAAAAGTAAGCCGCAAGCATTCCAGTGGTTAAGGACAATAAAGTAATAAGATTTGGAGGCATGTGTAGCTTATAAAGCAATACACCTACAGGTGTGTATATTTTTTTCAAGTTCTCTCTTTTCTTAGTTAGGTTCATTTGAGCTCCTTGTCACTTATCCATGGCATCATTTTTCTGAGAGTTTCTCCAACTTCCTCTATCAAATGGTGTTTATCTCTCTCCAAAAGAGCGTTAAAGACGGGCCTTCCCGCTTGATTCTCTAGTATCCACTCTCGTGCAAACTCACCCTTTTGTATCTCTTCTAAAGCATCCTTCATTAGTGGTTTTACAGATTTGTATATTCTTTCACCGCGTGTAACATCGCC
>JBEPZA010000046.1:0-6946 GCA_041641075.1 Aquificaceae bacterium
CCATTACTTTGATGTAGTTATCGGAGGTGACACATACAAAGAAAAGAAACCTTCACCACTGCCCATCTTGAAAGCCGTTGAATTACTAAATGGATCCCCTGAACAAGCCTTAATGGTAGGAGACACAGAAACGGATTTGGTAGCAGGTAAAGGAGCGAATGTGAAGACCGCTCTAGCTGGATGGGGATACGTAAAACTCAATGGGAATTCCCCCGATTACCATCTACACAATCCCAAGGACTTAATGGATATTGTAAAAATACACTGACTTACTTCAGGAATATACCAATCAATACGCAAATCTATAGAACACCAAACCTACATACTCGTGAAGCGCTATGTAGGTATTTTTAAGATGTTTAGCGCTTGGTAAAAAGTCATACCACAGGTATCTTCGAGTTTTGGATGTTTTAAATTGCGCAGGAAAAGGCGTGACTTTCATCCCAGTTTTTTCAAAGCTTATCAAAGAACGCTTTATGTGATACGCAGATGTGACAAGTAAAGGCTCTTTGCATCCTATAGCTTTACAGATTTGTGCTGTATACTTGGCGTTTTCGATGGTATCTCTACTCTTGTCTTCGACGAGAATCATCCCTTCAGGAACTCCAAGGTCTACAAGAAATCTTTTTATTACACTTGCTTCCGTAGATTTGCCTTCAAAAACAGCACCACCAGAAATAATTACAGGGACACCTAATTTTTTCTGAAGCCTTACTGCGGTAATTATCCTTGCGAGCGTATCCTCAGATGGAGCACCTAAACCTGACATATCTGGGACATCATCGTATACTCCACCAGCAAGAAGCACTATCACATCCCCCCTAATATCCTCGGGAATACCAAGACCCGATTCAAGACCTCTGAGCATTATGTCCGAAACTGGTAGAATAGAGCTTAACCACAACAAAGTTCCAAGAATACAGTTTATTATTCCTGCGATTCTGTTTCTTCTATACAAAAACCATATCCCCGAAAGCAATAAAATAGCCACAAACACGCCTGGAGGTAAAATAAATGCTGATAATACCTTCTTTAAAGTGAACATATCTATAGTGTTATTGTAACCCATAGTTACATCTGTATGTAAGCTATACAAAACTTCTATAACTTGCATAACCAGTGGAAAGGTTTATATTATCATTCTAGATACCTAGAAGGTGATGAAAAAGTTAGAGGAGAAGTTAGATTTAGGTTCTTTTGACGAGAAGTTTTATGCTGTAATAGGTAGGGGAGACGAGAACCTTAAGCTTTTTTCTCAGTTGTTCGATGTAAAGGTTATTGCGCGTGGCACGGAAATAATAATAAGAGGCGAAGAGGAGAAAGTAAAAAGTTTGTATGAGTTTATAAGAGAAGTACTAAAGGAACTTAGCAAAAAAAGTATGACACCACAGGAAGTTAGAGAGAAGGCAAAAGAGTACGTAAAACTGAAAGACAATTACACCAACTTGGAAACCAAGGAAGAAGCAGTTTTCATTACACATCGCAAAAAAGCCATACTACCCAAGACCCAAACTCAGAGGGAATACATAAAAGCCATAAAGGAAAACGACATAACCTTAGGCATAGGACCCGCCGGAACTGGAAAAACCTATTTGGCTATGGCATTGGCGCTAGCACATCTGAAAGAGAACAAAGTAAGCAAGATTATACTTACACGCCCTGCCGTGGAAGCTGGAGAAAAGCTTGGATTTTTACCTGGCGGTATAGCGGAAAAAGTAGATCCTTATTTGAGACCGCTATACGATGCCCTTTACGATATGGTAGACTACGACAAGGCTGTTTACATGCTAGAGCGTAACATAATAGAAATAGCACCACTCGCTTTTATGAGAGGTAGAACCCTAAACGATGCTTTCATTATACTTGACGAAGCGCAAAATGCCACCAGGGAACAGATGAAGATGCTTCTAACACGTATAGGCTTTGGATCAAAGGCGGTAATAACAGGCGACATAACACAGATAGACCTTCCCAAAAAGGAGCAATCTGGATTGATTGAAGCTATACAAGCCCTAAAGAACATAGAAGGAATAGCGATGGTCTGGTTTAAGGACTCCGATGTGGTTAGACATCCTATAGTAGCACGTATAATAAAAGCTTATGAAGAGTTTGAAAGACAAAAACAAGATAGTGATAGTTCAGGAAAAGAAGGTAAAAAAAGTAAGGGAACTAAAAAGGAAAACGCTTCTATGTCTTGATATACTTGGTTGCCGAGGTGTGGAAGTTAGCATAGCGTTGGTTTCTGACAAAACCATACACAAACTAAACAAGCTTTACAGAGGTGAAGATAAACCTACGGATGTCCTTTCTTTTACGTATAATGAAGGTGGTTTACTGGGAGAGATTTTAATATCCATAGATACAGCAAAAAGGCAAGCGAAACAACTAGGGCACACCTTAGAGGATGAAATTACACGCCTTATGGTGCATGGGCTCGTGCATCTTTTAGGATACGACCACGAAGCTGGACAAGCAGAAAAGAAGGTATTTGAAGCTTTAGAGCAGAAATTAATGGAGAATTTAAAAGCTACTTCCCATGTATAATTATCTTTTGATTCTTTCCTTTATTGGATCTAACTTCCATGGATGGCAAATACAACCCGATTTAAGGACCGTGCAGGGAACTTTAAAACTAGCTCTAAGTAAGTTATTTAACGAGGAGATAAACCCCATAGGCTGTTGCAGAACGGATGCAGGTGTACACGCTAAAGAATACGTAGCAAATTTTAGAGCAAGTAAGCACCTCGATTCGCAAACCTTAATAAAGGCTTTAAACTCCCTCTTGCCCGAAGATATCGGTATACTAGATGCCAAATTAGTAGAGGATAGTTTTAATGCTAGATACAGTGTAAAAGGAAAAACTTATGTTTACCGTATATGGAACTCAACAAAAAGGGACCCTTTTTTGAAACCTTTTGTTTGGCAAGTACCTTACCACTTGAATACAGGCAAAATGGAAGAAGGACTTAAATTAATAATTGGCTATCACGATTTTTCCTCTTTTGCCAAGTTGGAAGACGATGAAAAAAACACATGGATAGAATTAAAAGAAGCTCTTTTAAATTCAGAAGGTGAACTCATAAAAATTAGCTTTACCGCCTCCCACTTTTTGAGATACATGGTAAGGCGTATGGTAGGAAGCATAGTTTATCTTGGTTTAGGTAAGTTAGAGCTAAAGGACATTAAAGAGTTTTTAGAGAACAAAAAGAAATGCCCCTACACCGCAAAGGCACAGGGCTTGACACTAGAAAAGGTCTTTCTGTGACTTTATGGGCACTTGCTGCTATCGTGAGCCGGAGCGTCTATGGCATCCAGGAAGGCTTCAAAAGGTCCCATATTAGCCATTGCTACACCTCTAGGACCTTCGAATTTTAATCTACCGAGCATCATAGCCTTCATTGGGCCGTACTCTTTTTTGCCCATTTCTAGCCACCTCTTTGTTTCTGCATACATCAAAAAGTCATCTTTGGTTCTTTGGTCCTTCGCAGGACCACCGTAGACACACATAGCTTTTCCGCCTTCGTTCTTTATAGTGAGCTGTATTTGCTTACCTTCTGAACAGTCTTGCCTGTAAATAAATATTCTTCTTTCGGGTACGGCACTCCACTTTTCGTTTTTCCCTAAGTCGTTTACAAGCGTAGGCGAATCGTTCCATACTTTACAAAGATCCTTTGCATACTCAGGTCCCATAAATATATTAGTTGCAAATACAGGACCACAGATCACAAATAGTCCAAGAAGTAATTTTTTCATGTTTATTACCTCCCTACTGGTGTATTAATAAAGATTAATACATACCTTCACAATTAACTATAAAATGTTTTTATAGAACCATAAGATATACACTTAGATGTATCTCAAGATGGTTACATCCCTTTGATTTGCCACGATTCTCATAAGAGCTTCGTATGCTAACCTATACCTGGTGTACTCGTTTATGCTTTGAGGTAAATCCACATCCTCTATATCGGACTTTCTTTTCCTAAGAATATCGTTAAGATTCTCTTGTGTGGGTTGCGCACTTTTTACATTGGAAAGAACACTACCTACATCTGATCTTTTTATCGCAATTAGATCGTAAGACCTTTGTATTACAAACAGGTCGCTTTCGTCTGTATGTAGACCATTGGCAAGTTTATCCTTAATCCTTTTTGTCCATTGCAAAATGTTAGGATTGTCAAATCCGCTAGAAAATTCACCTGTAGCTGAGACAATTAGATTATCAACTGCCCTGTTGGTTGCTATAACAAGGGAGTAAGTTCCGTTAGGATTTTGGGAAACAAGGGCTTTCAACAAATTGGAGTAGTTCTGATTTATGTGGTCTGCAAGCTCTTGAAGGTTTGAAGGCTCTCCTAGTCCTCCATAATTCACACTTATGGAAGTGCTTCCAACCGTTACGTAGATAGAACCGGGATTAAGAAATGGAGTTATTGGTGCTGGAAACGTAGCTATGGAAACATATACATTACTGGAAAAAACTTTGCCACCGTTCAGTATGGTTTCCACTTTCGTATTCTCAGAAATCCATACTTCAAAAGGCGTGTTTGACGCGTTGTAATTAAGAGTAACCGTATCAAAAGGCTTTTTTGTGAGATCCGCACCACCAAATATGTAATTTTGACCGAGCTTTTCGTTGGCTCTGTCCAATATAAAACTCAAGGACTTTTCGAACTCTTGAGCGATGCTTGAGAGCTGATCTTTTGATATTAAACTGCTTTTAGCTTGTATGGCTTTTTGGTAGAGCACTCTAAGCACATCTTCTACTTGACCTAAATTGAACTCAATGAAGCTCAAACTTGTGTCGACAAAGAGTCTGTTTTGGGAGTATTGGGAAAGCTGGTATATATCTTTTTTTAGGTTTAGTATCTCCACAGTTGATGCAGGCTCATCAGATAAGTTTCTTAACTTTCTACCTGTGGATATATCGAGCGTCCTGTCGGATATTTTTCTTCTAATTGAATTATCCTGTTGTATAAACAAACTGTAAATTAGGTTATCTGGTACCTTCATGCTCAACACCTCATATTATATTTAAAGTCGTTTGTAAAAGCTCATCCACAACCGCAATGGCTTTTGCCAAAGCTTGGTAACTTCTTTGAAGTTTCATAACTTCCAGAAACTCTTTATCTAAAGAGACTCCCTGTATTTCTTGAAGTTTGGATTCTATGGCAATAAGTAGCCTACCTTCTATATCCTTTTTGTTTTTTGCATCGTGGAGTACAGTAGCAACATCGCTGGCAAGGTCCGTGTAGCTACTTTTTATCGCTTCCCACCATCCTCTCGATAGGTCGTTAAACTCATAAGCCCTTGGGTAATCTAAGTTTTTTAAAATCACATTCTCCAAGGAAGGATTTACGGACATACTATGTATGTCGTATCCCACAAATACCCTTGCCCTGTCTGTAGGTTGTATATTTAAAACTGCACCTTGGATTGTGTAAGAAGTGTTTTGAGAGATTACCTCTATGGAATAAGTACCATCTTCATTTACAACTACGTTAGCTCTAAAACCTACGTCGGCATCGTTTATTTTTTTTGCAATGTCCCTTAATGAATCTGAGGCATTGATGGTTATAGTAAAGCTGGAGGATCCGTTTAGCGTTATTTGACCACTCAAACCTAATTGATTGTTGTAGCTGTCGAATCCGCTTGAGATGTATGCAATACCATTTATAACGGGTAAACTAACCTTAGAAATTATACCCTTAGCCACGTTTTCCAATTTACTTAGGTATCTTTTTATGTCTTCCTTTGCGTTCAATAGCCCTCTTACTTTACCATCCGTAATCAAGCTAGATATATTCACCTTACTACCATCCTTTGAGTTCCACTCTATGCTTTGGTTTGAAGCGTCGTAGGAAAGCTCCCAGTTATGTCTATCTTCAACCAATACAAAACCTCCTCCCGTTTCAACCCTTACTCTTCCTATTTCATCCTCCTGAGCTCTTATGTTTACATACTGAGACAATTCCCTCAGGTATTTGTCCCTTTCATCGAGAAGGTTTTTGTAGTCTCTTCCTTTGGAATATGTCTGCACGTAGCTTATTAATATGTTATTATTTATCTTGGATATTTTGGAAGTTAGATCATTTATGGATTTAATGTGATCCCTCATTGAAGAGTCTATAGCTTGGTCTATTCTATCCATATCTTTTTTACGGTCCTTTAGGTAATTAACAAGACTTTGAGCATTGGCTAAAAGATTGGACCTTGCACCTACATTTGTTGGATCTTTCATGAGATTTTGGTAAGAAGTGAATGCTCTGTTTATGAACTCACTACCTCCCGTACCTTCTAAGAATTCTTGGAATAGATCTTCAACTATGTTGTTTATTCTTATCCTTTCTTCTAAGGAGTTCACTGTGGATGTCTTATCGTTACGAAGGCTTACGTAGTGAAAATTTTGAAATCTTTGTATACTTTCTAGAGTTATACCTACGGGAGCAAGGCTCTTTATAACAGCTTCTTCTTCTGCATAATCTAGATTACTGGCATTTAATATGTTTCTACTTCTTATATCTATGGATTTTCTAAGAATTTCTAGTCCCTGGCTCGCTACACCAAGAGTGTATCCAAACATCTCTACCCCCTTTTATAATATAATCGATCTTGTAACCTAAAATTATAGTTACATGATTACGAGTTACGACATTTACCTGTTTAAAGAAGGCTCTCATTGTAGATTGTATGAAAAATTGGGCTCTCACATACTGCGTGATGGTGTGTATTTTGCTCTTTGGGCGCCTAACGCTGTTTATGTATCCGTAATTGGAACCTTTAACGATTGGGACAAAGGTAAGAATCCTATGAAAAAAAGGGAAGACAATTCGGGTATATGGGAAGCTTTTATTCCGCAGGCAAAAAAGGGAGATTTATACAAGTATTTTATAGTATCAAAAAGTGGCTACCAGGTAGAGAAAGCGGATCCTTTCGGTTTTTTCTTTGA
>JBEPZA010000047.1:0-6892 GCA_041641075.1 Aquificaceae bacterium
ATCTTTGCCCATCTTTGAGAAAATAAAAGAGGACATAAGAGCCAACGTCCTAAAGGAAGTCTCCGAACAAAAAATCAAAAAACTCTTAAGGATACTCAAACTCGTAGAGAGCTTCATAAAAAGTGGTAACAAACCCGAGCACATGATCCTCGAAGTTTTGCCTGTTCTTCCACCTGAGTTGAGACCTTTGGTTGCTCTGGAAGGCGGAAGATTTGCAGCATCAGACCTAAACGACCTATACAGAAGAATAATCAACAGAAACAACAGGTTAAAAAGATTAATAGAGCTCGATGCTCCTGACATAATAGTTAGGAACGAAAAGAGGATGCTCCAAGAAGTGGTAAGCGCTCTTATTGACAACGGCAAGCGTGGCAACCCTGTTAAGCAAAATGGGAGAGTTCTTAAATCATTAGCCGACCACCTGAAAGGTAAACAAGGTAGGTTTAGGCAGAACCTATTGGGTAAGAGAGTAGATTACTCTGGAAGATCCGTAATAGTGGTTGGACCTCAACTCAAGATGCATCAATGTGGACTACCGCGCATAATGGCATTGGAACTGTTTAAGCCCTTTGTATACAGGAGACTTGAAGAGAAAGGCTACGCCACATCCATCAAAAATGCCAAAAAACTGGTCGAGCAAAAGACTCAGGAAGTATGGGAGTGTCTGGAAGAAGTAGTAAAACAGCACCCAGTCCTGTTGAACAGAGCTCCTACGCTACACAGACCTTCTATACAAGCTTTTGAGCCTGTGCTTGTGGATGGCAAGGCAATTCAACTTCATCCACTGGTGTGTCCACCTTTCAATGCGGACTTCGATGGTGACCAAATGGCAGTTCACGTCCCACTAAGCATAGAGGCTCAGCTGGAAGCATACATCCTAATGCTCTCTACCCAAAACATCCTCTCGCCAGCTCATGGTAAACCCATAACCATGCCATCTCAAGATATCATACTTGGCATCTATTTCATAACACAGGAGTTAGAAAACGTAAAAGGAGAAGGAAAGTTATTCTATTCCAAGGATGAGGTTCTCCTTGCACTTGAAAACAAAGCGGTAGATATACACGCAAAAATAAAGCTCTACATGGACGGGAAAATCATAGAAACTACTCCAGGAAGAGTTCTATTTAACAGCATACTACCCGAAGGACATCCCTTCGTAAATGAACCAATGGACAAAAAGAAGCTATCAAAACTCATCACTAACGTCTATAACATCTACGGCATAGAAACTACAGCTAAGTTTTTGGATGACTTAAAGGACCTAGGGTTTAATACAGCTACGAAAGCCGCCGTTTCTATTGGTGTAGAAGACCTTCAAATACCAAAAGTAAAGAAAGACATTGTTCAAAAGGCCTTCGAAGAAGCAGACAACATAGCTGAACTATACATGAAAGGTATACTGACATCCAAAGAAAGATACAACCGTATTATTGATTTGTGGTCTGAAATAACGGACAGAGTTTCGAAAGCCATGTTTAATGAGATAGAAAATACAAAGAGAGAAGAAAATGGAAAAGTCTACAGTGGCATCTTTAATCCCATATACATGATGGCAAACTCAGGAGCACGTGGAAACAGAGACCAGATAAGACAGCTTGCCGCTATGAGAGGTCTTATGGCAAAGCACTCCGGTGAGTTTATAGAAACACCCATAATATCCAACTTTAGGGAAGGACTATCTGTATTGGAATACTTCATATCCACCTATGGGGCACGCAAAGGACTTGCGGATACAGCTCTAAAGACAGCTGTAGCGGGTTACCTAACAAGGAGACTTGTCGATGTAGCTCAAGATGTGACCATAACCGAAAGAGACTGTGGCACTACGCAAGGCATAGAAATGACAGCCATAGTTGTAGGTGGAGAAGAGAAAGTTCCTCTAAGAGACAGAATTATAGGAAGAACCTTAGCTGAAGACGTTATAGACCCATACACAAAAGAATTGATTGCTCAGAGAAACACAGTAATTGATGAGAAACTAGCTGACAAAATAGTCAAAGCAGGTATAGAGAAGGTTAAAGTCAGGTCTCCTCTGAAATGTGAAGCAAAATTCGGTGTATGTAGCATGTGCTACGGATGGGATTTGTCGCAAAGAAAGCTTGTGGACATAGGCGAAGCAGTAGGTATCATAGCAGCACAATCCATTGGAGAGCCCGGCACTCAACTAACCATGAGAACCTTCCACATAGGAGGCGCTGCTACGGCCGAAAGAGCCCAAAGAGGTTTACAAAACGAGTCTTCTGGTTACGTGAAGTTTTACAACATCAAAACCATAAGAAACAGAGAAGGCAAGATCGTAAACATATCCAAGGATGGTGCTGTAGGGATTGTGGACCAAGAAGGCAGAATGTTAGAAAGGCATGCTGTCCCATACGGTGCTTTTCTCTTAGTAGAAGAAGGAACTTACGTCAAAGAAGGGACAACGCTAGCAGAGTGGGATCCTTTCAACACATACATAATCGCCGAAGAAGGTGGTTTGGTAGAATACAGGGACATAATAGCGGACGTGACAGTAAAAGAAGAGAGAGACACTCTCACAGGTAAGACTTCCACCGTAGTTTCCTTCACTAGACCAAAGGACGCTATGCTACACACGCCACGTATTGTAGTAATAACACAAGATGGTGTGGAAATGCCTTATGACCTACCGGTTAACGCCATAATTGAGATGCCTGAAGATAAAGTCAGACTCGAGTGGCACGTGTGTCCTACGTGTAGCCAATTAGAGGATGCAGAGGTTCAGCACAAATACTACATAGTAAAGGATTACAAGGTAGAGCCCGGAGACGTGTTGGCTCGTATGCCAAAAGAAATGGCAAAGGTTAGAGATATAGTAGGAGGTCTCCCAAGGGTTGAAGAACTCTTCGAAGCAAGAAGACCCAAAGACCCAGCAGTAATTAGCGAAATAGATGGCATAGTAAGAATCTACGAAGACGCAGATGAGGTCATAATATTCAATCCAAAAACGGGAGAAACTCGCAAGCACAACATCAAACGAGACGAGTATATACTGATATCCCACGGTCAATACATACAAAAAGGCACAAAGATAACTGACACTATAACGAGCGATATTGAAGGATACGCAAGGATAACGGGCAAAGGTAGCAAAATCATCGTGTATAACAAGGATACAGGTCTTCAGAGAGAGTACTTTGTTCCAAAAGGAAAGTATATAATTGTCAAAAATGGTGACACAGTAAAAGCAGGTGATCCTTTGACCGCTGGCACACCAGTTCCGGAAGAGATCTTAAGGATAAAAGGTATAGACGAGCTTCAGCAGTTTCTACTAAAAGAAGTCCAGATGGTTTACAGATTACAAGGTGTAGAAATAAACGATAAACATTTTGAGATAATAATAAGACAAATGCTTCGTAGACGCAGAATAGTAGATCCAGGAGACACAAGATTTCTCGTAAACGACGAGGTAGACATAGAAGAGCTAGAGCAAGAAATTCAAAGGGTAAAAGAAGAAGGCGGAAAACTTCCAAAGGTAGAGCCCGTATTGGTTGGCATATCCAACGCCGCTCTATCTTCCAGAAGCTGGATATCTGCCGCATCCTTCCAAGAAACCACGAAAGTGTTGACAGACGTCTCATGCGAAGGAAAAGTAGATGACCTCAGAGGCATAAAGGAGAATGTAATAATAGGAAACCTCGTCCCTGCAGGAACGGGTGTTAGCGAGTATGCTCAAATCGATGTAGTAGAAGAGGAAAAGGCTAAAGTGTTTAAAAATATGTTATAATCTGTTCTTTTAGGAGGATTTCCAATGCCTACTATAAGTCAGCTTGTTAAGCATGGAAGGGAAAAGAAAAAGAAAAGAAGCAAGTCCCCTGCGTTGCAGGGGAACCCTCAAAAGAGGGGAGTGTGCGTTAGAGTTTACACAGTTACACCCAAAAAGCCTAACTCTGCTTTGCGTAAGGTTACAAGAGTCAGACTTTCCAACGGAATGGAAGTAACAGCGTATATACCAGGTGAAGGGCATAATCTCCAAGAGCACTCCATAGTTCTCGTTAGAGGTGGAAGGGTAAAGGACCTACCAGGCGTGAGATACAAGGTAATAAGGGGTGCTTTAGATACCGCAGGTGTAGCCAACAGAAAGCAATCGCGCTCCAAGTATGGTGCAAAAAGACCCAAGCCCGGCCAACAAGCTCAAGCTAAGGGAGGTAAGAAGTAATGCCTAGAAAGGGGCCTGTTAAACCGAGAGAAGTAGGACCAGACCCGAAGTACGGGGATGTGATCGTCAATAAACTCATAAACAAGGTAATGAAAGATGGTAAAAAGAGTGTGGCGGAGTGGATTGTTTACACAGCCCTCGAAGAAGCGGCCAAAGAGTTAAAAACCACACCCGTAGAGCTCCTACACAAAGTGGTGGATGTTCTGAAACCAGAGTACGAAGTAAGACCAAGAAGGGTTGGTGGTGCAACATATCAGGTGCCAGTTGAGGTAAATCCGAGAAGGCAAGTAAGCTTAGCCCTAAAGTGGCTTGTAGAAGCTGCAAGGACGCGCGCTAGACACAGAGGTAGCTACACTATGGTGGAAAGACTCAAAGCGGAAATCATGGATGCGCTAAATGGCAAAGGTGGTGCCATAAAGAAAAAAGAGGACACCCACAAGATGGCAGAAGCAAACAAAGTTTTTGCCCACTTTAGGTGGTAAGGAGGGAAATAAACCATGCCAAGGACAGTTCCTATAGAAAAGCTTAGAAACATAGGCATAGTAGCTCATATAGACGCCGGTAAAACTACAACCACGGAGAGAATCCTCTACTATACTGGTAAGACCTACAAAATCGGTGAAGTTCACGAAGGTGCAGCAACCATGGACTGGATGCCCCAAGAAAAGGAAAGGGGTATCACCATAACAGCGGCTACCACAGCATGCTACTGGAAAGATCACCAGATCAACATAATAGACACACCCGGACACGTGGACTTTTCCGTTGAAGTGGTTAGATCAATGAAGGTTTTGGATGGTATAGTTTTCATATTCTCCGCAGTTGAAGGTGTGCAACCCCAATCGGAAGCCAACTGGAGATGGGCCGACAGATTTGGTGTGCCTAGGATAGCTTTCATAAATAAATTGGATAGATTGGGCGCAGATTTCTATAGAGTTTACGGCGAAATAGAGAAGAAGCTCAGCATAAAACCCGTAGCTATCCAGATTCCAATAGGGGCGGAAGATCAGTTCAAAGGTGTGGTCGATCTGATGCAAATGAAGGCCATAATTTGGCTAGAGGAAACGCTCGGCGCCAAGTACGAAGTAGTAGACATCCCTCAGGAATACTTAGAAAAAGCTCAAGAATGGCGTGCCAAGATGGTGGAAGCCATCGTAGAAAAAGATGATGAACTTATGATGAAGTACTTAGATGGAGAGGAGATAAGCACGGATGATTTAAAGAGAGTACTAAGGAAGGCAACAATAGATAAAGAATTAGTTCCTGTTCTTTGCGGATCAGCCTTTAAGAACAAGGGTATACAGCCTCTTCTTGATTCTGTCATCGATTATCTACCATCTCCTTTGGATGTGCCACCAGTTAAAGGTATCAATCCAAAAACCAACGAAGAAGAAACAAGAAAACCTTTCGATGAAGAGCCTTTCTGTGCGTACGTTTTCAAGGTTATGAGTGACCCATACGCTGGCCAGTTGACATACTTTAGAGTCTTTTCAGGTAAAGTATCCGCAGGTTCTTACGTATACAATGCCACCAAAGATAAGAAAGAAAGGATAGGAAGATTGCTTCTTATGCACGCAAACTCCAGAGAGGACGTGCAAGAAGCGGCAGCCGGAGAGATAGTAGCGGCGGTTGGAGTGGATGCAGCAACCGGGGATACCCTATGCGATGAAAAAGCCGCAATAATACTTGAGAAACTTGAGTTCCCCGAGCCTGTCATATCTATGGCAATAGAACCCAAAACTAAGAAAGACCAGGAAAAACTATCACAGGTGCTAAACAAATACATGAAAGAAGACCCCACATTTAAGGCAAGCACCGACCCAGAAACGGGACAGACACTCATACATGGCATGGGAGAGCTTCATCTAGAAATAATGGTAGACAGGATGAAGAGAGAGTACGGTATAGAGGTGAACGTGGGCAAACCTCAAGTTGCCTACAAGGAAGCGATAAAGAAAAAAGCTACAGCTGAAGGTAAGTTCATAAGACAGTCAGGTGGAAGAGGTCAGTATGGCCACGTAGTCATAGATATAGAACCTTTGGAAAGAGGTCAAGGCTTCGTATTTGAAAACGCCATCGTAGGAGGAGTTATACCAAAAGAGTTCATCCCAGCAGTTGAAGAAGGCGTAAAAGAAGCTATGCAAAATGGCATCCTCGCTGGTTATCCCATGATGGATGTGAAAGTTAGGTTGTTTGACGGATCTTATCACGAGGTGGACTCTTCAGAAATGGCTTTTAAGATAGCAGGGTCTATAGCCTTCAAGGAGGCGGCCAAAAAAGCAAACCCCGTTCTTTTGGAGCCTATTATGGAAGTGGAAGTAGAAACACCAGACGAGTACGTGGGAGATGTAATAGGTGACCTAAACTCCAGGAGAGGCAAAATTATGGGCATGGAAAACAAGGGAGTTATAACCGTTGTTAAGGCATACGTACCCCTTGCTGAGATGTTTGGTTATGCTACAACTCTTAGAAGCTTGACACAGGGAAGAGGAACCTTTATAATGAAATTTTCCCATTATGACGAAGTTCCCCAAAGCATAGCTGAACAAATCATAGGGGAACGTACAGCAGCAACGAAATAAGCTAGGAGGTAAACATGGCGAAGGAGAAATTTGTAAGAGAGAAAGAGCACGTTAACGTAGGGACCATAGGTCACGTTGACCACGGCAAGTCCACACTAACATCAGCCATAACATGCGTGTTGGGAGCAGG
>JBEPZA010000048.1:0-6805 GCA_041641075.1 Aquificaceae bacterium
GCTTTTTGGAAGTTTAAAGAGCTGGGTTTGAAAGTTTCCTTTTACACTACAGGATTTCCTACAAAACATCTTGGAGAGCTTATTAATCTTCCACATAGTGGGGTAACAATTTCTATACACTCAACAAGAGAATCAAAACGCAAAAGTCTATTGCCTCACGCTGGATCTCTTAAAGAACTTGTGTCTGAATTAAAAAAGAACTTGATTAACTTATCAAACAAAAGACGAAAAAAAATTAGTTTAGCTTACCTTTTAATAAAAGGAGTTAATGATTCTGTTGAAGATATTATTGATTTTGCCAAGTTGGTAGAGGAACTCTCTGTTTCTGCAACCCTACTTCAATACAACAAAACAGATACCAAATTCAATCCAGTGTCTGATGAAACTTACGAGAGAGTTTTCTTATTGCTCCGGAGTCTTGGGATTAGAGTTACTCTTTCCACGAGATTTAGAAAAGATAAGCTAGGAGGATGTGGAACGCTGAGTATTAATAGGTTTTTATAATATCGGATATTAGTTCACTTGCCATTTGTTCGTTTTTTGCAACACACGATACGGGTAGTACTTCTACCTTTACAATACCTTTTCTTATCATACCGAGCTTCTCAGCCGAGGATTTAGAAAGATCCAAAATTCTTCCTTTTTTAAGAGGTCCCTTATCTGTAATGCGAACCAAAACTTCCTTACCGTTATCCAAATTCCTAACCAATACATAGGAATTGATAGGCAATATATTAGATGCAGCTGTATATTTATACATGTTGAATATCTCTCCATTTGCCTTCTTTCTTCCGTGAAATTTCTCTCCATACCAGGAGGCGTAGCCTTTTATAGATTTACACTCTTCTGAGAAAGATATACATGCAAGCACAAGCAAGAAAAATATAGCTTTCATTGGACACCTCCTGCAAAAATCATACCACTTAATACTACCACATCAATGTCTTTGATGTCAAGCTTTAAAGATGGTAGGCGATGGAGGACTCGAACCTCCGACCTCCATCGTGTGAGGATGGCGCTCTTCCTCTGAGCTAATCGCCCTTTTCAATTAAATTATAAACTCTTTCCACAGCTTTCACTGGATTATCGGATTCTGTTATGCTCCTTCCCATAACTAAAATATCCGCTCCGTTTTTGATAGCCTCTTGAGGTGTTACGACTCTTCTCTGATCATTGGAGGCATCCCCCGTTAACCTTATGCCAGGAACCACAGCCAAGAACTCCTTTCCCAAAGAAGCCTTCAACGTGGATACCTCATGACCTGAACAAACAACACCATCTATGCCCTCTTGAATACCGAGCTTAGCTAAAGCTAAGACCTCATCTTCCAAACTCACCTTTATCCCTACTTGATCCAGATCCTCCTGAGTCATGCTCGTTAGAACGGTGACACCTAAAAGCTTAACCTTTTTTTTGACCTCTACCGCTTCTCTTATCGATTTCCTCCCAGACATTAGGTGAATGGTCAGATAGTCCGCTCCCAAAGACTGCGCCGATATAACTCCGTTTTTCATAGTGTTGGGAATGTCATGGAGCTTTAGATCTAAGAAAAGCTCGAACCCTAAGTCTTTCACTTTGTCGGTGATGCGTCTGTGATGGGATATGAAAAGTTTGTAACCCACTTTGAATATCAGAGGGAATCCTCTTAAGGATTCAAGGATGGATTCGGCGGTATCTATGTCCGTGTCCAAGGCTATACAGAGTTTAGCCAAATACAGCCTCCTTGAAGTTTTGAAGAAGTTTTAAACCCACCTTTTGGCTCTTTTCGGGATGGAACTGGACGGCGTAAATGTGATCCTTTTCTAAACACGAAACAAAATTTATACCATAATCTGTAAAACCGGCTGCTACGTCTTCATCTTTTGGTACTACGTGGTAAGAATGCACAAAATAGAAAAATGCTCCATCTCTTATGTCCCTTAGTATCTTTGAGTCTTTGGTTTTCCACACTTGATTCCATCCTATGTGCGGGATCTTAACATTGGTTGGTAAAAGTTTAACTTCGCCTTTGAAGATACCAAAGCCCTTTTCCTCACCAAATTCGTAACTTTTTTCAAGCAGAAGCTGCATCCCTAAACATATTCCCAGATAAGGTTTCCCTCCGTTTATAGAATCTAATATAGCTTCCCACAGTCCGCTGGCTCTTAAGTTTTTCACGGCATCCTTGAAAGCACCAACACCAGGAAGTACGGTGGCATCCGCTTTAATTACTTTTTCTGGATCATTGGTTTTTTCCGTATAAATACCTACATACTCAAGAGCCTTCTGAACACTCCTTAAGTTTCCCATTCCGTAATCAACAAGAACCACTCTTTTCATGTTCCAAATGTTCCAAGTATGTAAGAAAGACGCTCCAGGTTTCCCGTAGCAAGAAGTATGCCTAAAACAACCAGCAACACCCCTCCGACAAACTCCACAACACCAAAAAACTTACTAAAGCTTTTTATAAAAGCGGTAAAGGCTGATATCAAAGCTCCCGCCAATAGGAAAGGTATCCCCATTCCCATAGAAAAGGCAAAAAGCATTAAAAACCCTTGTGTAGCCGTTTCCTGCTGAGATGCGTATAGCAGTACAGATGCCAACACTGGACCTATACATGGGCTCCAGCCAAAGGCAAAAAATACCCCCATAAAGAAAGCACCTAAAATACCAAATTTGTTACTACCCGTTAACTTCATCTGTCTGTACAACACATTGTGAAAGTTTAAGTTATAAAGCACCAAAACTACCAAAGATATAACAAGTACACCAACTAAAACATCCTTTGAAATGTAACCAAAGCGATAAAGTCCAAGCAAAGCTATTGTAGTTACAAAAGCAGCGACTAAAAACTCTTTTAAAAAGTTTTTCCTTAGGAAAACTCCAGCAAAGTGAAGACCAAAGAAAACTACCAAAGCTCCACCTACCTGAGCAATTATGTATTTATACTCTCTTAGCAACTGCCCTATGGTGGTTGCGCCGGCTCCCAGTAGTGAAAACACCGAAGAAAAACCCAATACGAACAAAACACTTGCCAAAAATACTTTCCAGTTAAACCTTTTTGAAGGACCAGAAGAAATCCCAGAAATATAGCCTATGTATCCGGGAATTACAGGCAATATGCACGGCGATAAAAAAGCCAAAAGTCCACCAGTGAAAGCTATAAAAAGTGAAATTTCCTGCATAATACAATAATTATTAAGCATTAAAGACTAAAACTTTACTTGACATAAATCATGTTTAATTTTTTCGGCTATGGATGTTAAAATTAACTCAAGATGAGAAAAGCTCTTTCCATATTCCTATCTCTACTACTGACTATAGTAGGTTTTCAAAACAGCACACATGAGCACAAAGACCATCAGATTCACTTAGATTGCTCTTTGTGTGTATTACAAAACTCTCATCAAGAAGTTAAAGATACAAAGCTTGAATATAAACATGCTTTCATTGTCATCGTTTTCCTAAAGAAAGAAAAAGAAGAAAATTATCCAAAACTAATATACACTATAAAACCATCCGCTAGGTCACCTCCTGTAGTGTAGTTAAACCTGAAAAAAATCTACAAAACCAAAAAAAAAACTACAGGAGGTGTAAAATGAAAAGAGTAATATTACTAAGTGCCTTGTTTTCCTTGAGCTTTAGCTTTGCACAAGACAATTTAGAAGATCTAAAAAGACAACTGGAAGAGCAGAAGAAGATAATACAAGAGCTACAGAGAAAGATTGAGGCTTTGGAGAGATCACAAGCCAAACCCGCAGAAATTCCTCAAAAAGAGACTACCGTTTCAAAACCCGCCGACAGGAACATAGAACTTAAAACCAAGTTCTCGGAGAGGATGCAACCCTATGCGCTGTTTAGTCAGCCGCAATACCTACCTAACTTATCGTTAATCATAGACTCTTCATTCGTTAGCAGAAGTCTGGGCAACAGTAGTTACCAGCAAAGGGAAATACCGGGCTTCTTCCACGCACACGGTAACGGACACGATCATGGACACGGGGTGAATACCAAGAAAGGTTTTAACTTCAACTATGCCGAACTATACTTCTACGCACCAGTGGATCCTTACTTTGACCTATACGCCACCGTTCCAATTACGGAAGATAACGCTACACTGGAAGAAGGATACTTTGTGACAAGAAGCTTACCTTTTGGTTTTCAGGTCAAAGGTGGAAAATTCAGAAGCTCCTTTGGAAGGTTTAACCAAAAACACCCCCACATGTGGGATTTCGCCAACGCTCCCCTAATATACGAAGCTGTTTTTGGTGAAGAGGGATTGTTGGAAAAAGGTATCCAGATAAATTGGTTAGCCCCTACAAAGTTCTATCTGCTCCTAGGGATGGAAGTGTTACAGGGTGAGAACGAAAGGAGCTTTGGTTACGAAGAATTTACTATAGGTGGTACACAAATAAAAAGTGCCAGTGTCCCTAACCTATACCTAGGATTTGTCAAAACATCCTTCGATATTGGAAATCTATCCTTACTTACCGGACTATCTTACGCCATGGGAAGACAGAGAGTGTATCATACAGATGGGACTAATGAACATGGCTTTGCTGGGAGAACAAGAATTTTCGGACTCGATTTAACCGCCAGGTATAATCTGGACTCTTACAGATACATATCTTTCGAAGGAGAATACATATTCAGAAATAAAAAAGGTACAGAGTATGAGTATGATGGTAACATTTTAACATCAGATTATCAAAAACTTAATCAATCAGGCTTTTACACTCAGCTTGTTTACAAGTTCCACAAAAACTGGAGAACGGGCGTAAGGTATGACCTCATAAACAAGAACGAAGTAAACGGAACAAAGGCAACCCCCAATCTACCCGCTTACTATGCAATGCTCGAGTATAGACCTACAGAGTTCTCCAACATAAGACTTCAGGTAGGACAGAGTAAAGCTTACTACGTGAATGACGAGAGAAGAAAGGTAAACGAAGTTATCCTGCAGGTAAACTTTGCCATAGGTGCCCATGGTGCTCACCCGTTCTGATGTGGGGCTTGTGCCCTTTTTATACTAGGAGGTTAAAAAATGATAAAAGCTGTTCTTGTAGTGCTACTGATGTTTAGCTTCTCTTTGGCAAAAGTGAACGTCTTAGTTACCTACCCTTGGATAGAAAGTTTGGTCAAAGCGGTTGGCGGTGATAATGTGGATGTAAAGGCGTTGGCAAGAGGAAGCGAGGATCCGCATTTTGTAGTTCCCAAACCTTCTTATATATCCATGGCAAGGAGAGCGGATCTGTTGATTATAAACGGTGCAAGCTTGGAAGTGGGCTTTGTGCCTGTGATAGTTCAGCAGTCCAACAACCCCAATATACAACCCGGGAAACAGGGCTTTTTGGACTTGTCCACCTTTGTGGAGCTAATACAGAAACCCGAAAGAGTGAGCAGAGAGATGGGAGATGTTCACCCAGAAGGCAATCCACACTTTCATCTCGATCCCTACAACATACCGCCACTTGCAAAAGCCATAAAAGATAAGCTTTGCTCTATAGACAGCAAAAATTGTTCCAAATACGAAAGCAATCTGGAAAACTTCTTGATTCAATGGAACTCAAAACTGAAGGAATGGGACAGCAAAATGAAGAGTTCGAAAGGGAAAAAAGTTATTGCCTATCATAGACTCTATGACTACTTTCTAAAACGTTATGGTATTGAATTAGTAGGTACCATAGAACCACTACCGGGAATAAACCCCAATCCCAAACATACCGAAAACCTTATCAATTTGCTAAAAGAGCAAAAGGTGAGCTATATACTACAAGATGTCTACCATGATAAGAAAGCTGCCCAGTACATATCTTCAAAAACTGGTGTTCCTTACATAGTCCTTCCTCACGATGTTGCAAGCCTTCCAGAAATAAAGAGTCTATCTGATCTTTTCGATTACATGGTGAACGCTCTCACAAGATGATCTTAGATATACTTCTCAACGCGTTAATTCTCTCACTGGTTCTCTTAGGCATTCATTCTTACTTTGGGATGGAGATAATAAGGCGCGGAATGATCTTTGTAGATCTGGCTATAGCTCAGGGGGCTGCCGTAGGTATAGCTCTATCCGTATACATGGATAAGGAAAGTCTCGCTTCTTACTTGTCCGTACTCTTTGCTCTCCTGAGCGCCTTTTTAGTCTATCTAGCCGAGTCAAAGGAAAACTACAAGGAAGCCGTAATAGGTATCCTGTACGCCCTCTTTGTGTCTTTGGGTTTTTTGCTACTTTCCAAATCTCCTCATGGTGCGGAAAACTTTCTCAAACTTACGGCATCAGATATACTCTTTAACTCAAGAAACGACATTTTATACACCGCTTTGTTGTATGGATTCTTGGGAATTTTGATATTCCTAAAAAACAGGTATACAAAGGGTAAGATTAAAAACCTTCTATTTTATATACTGTTTGCTCTCACCGTGTCGAGTTCTATAAAGCTTGCGGGTGTTTTGGTGGTATTCTCTTTACTTTTGGCACCAGCGCTTATGAGTGTTTACCTAAGGAAAGGTCTATCTTTTGCCTGGATGGTAGGGAGTTTGATTAACGTATCTGCAATTTTTATATCCTATCAAATGGATCTCCCTACCGGCTTTAGTATAGTCTTTTTCCATGCACTTTCCGCACTCTTAACAGTTATAATTTTTAAATCATGAGAGAAATATTTATTACCGATCTTTCCTTAAGAGATGGTATACAGTCTCTGCTGGCTACAAGGGTAAGAACAGATGATATGTTGCATATAGTAGAGATCTTGGACAAATGCGGCTTTTGGTCCTTGGAAGTTTGGGGAGGTGCTACCTTTGATGTTTGCCTCAGATACTTAAA
>JBEPZA010000049.1:0-6642 GCA_041641075.1 Aquificaceae bacterium
GTTGAGATAACGGAGAGGCTCATGTTGGATATAGCTCCGTCTGAGTTTGCCGATATGGTAAAGCTTTTGAAGGAAGGTAACGGCAATTTCAGAATAAAGGTCGCCATAGACGACTTTGGCACTGGATACTCGGCGCTTTCTTACATAAGGGATATGCCTGTGGACATAGTTAAACTGGACATGAGTTTTGTACGTCCGATAGATGCAGACACTAAAGCAAGAGAGTTCCTAAAGTATCTGATAGGTCTTTTGAACGTTTTGGGCTACGAGACGCTTGCGGAGGGTGTGGAGACGCAGACGCATCTGGAGCTTCTTAAACAGATGGGGTGTGACTATGCTCAAGGTTTCTTCTTGTGCAAACCTTTGCCTGAAGAAGAGATAAAAGGCATCTTGAAGTCAAGACAACCTAATAAATAAATATCCAGCAGTCATAGGAAACTACAACCATGTAAAGTTGGAAAACACCTACCATAACAATCCATAAAGAAATGGGCAAATTAAGACCGTAGCACTACGTCAGGCTATTTCATAACCAACCGTATAGTAGATGAATAAACGAGGTTTAAAGACATAGTCCATTGAGATGATGGCTGGATCGTCTAAATAAGTTCTGCCAATACATCTTAGCCAGTTGAAGCAGTACAACAGATGAATATTGAGACGCTCGTAAAAAATTTACCAATGAAGCATTGGAAAAAAAAGTTGGCAAGATTTAAAGCATCAACCTGTGTTAACAAACTAAACTTGAAATAAGAAAAGAGCAGGTGGCACTCTCCCTCGATTCCTGCATAACAGGATATAGTTTCTCTAAGAACACGTCCTTTGTTTGCGATCTTGCAAAAAGTATTACTAAAAACTCACCAAAATTATAATAGAAAAAATGATTAAAATTATAGAACCCAGATTCTCTGAAGAAGAAAAAGAACTCATTCTGAAAATCCTAGAAAGCCACATAGTCACGAGGGGCGAATACACCCAAAAGTTCCACGAAGCCTTCGCCAAGTATCTGGGTGTAAAGCACGTCTTTAGTGTCTGTTCTGGGACGGTTGCGCTCTTTGTGGCACTAAAAGCCATAGGTGTAGAGAACAAAAAAGTCGTGGTTCCCGCAATGAGCTTTATGGCTACTATAGACGCTGTTATTCTTGCGGGTGGTGTGCCCGTCGTGGTGGATGTTGATGAGTACTACACCATGGATGTTGAACAGCTGGAGACGGCGGTCAAAAATCACAACCCTAAGGTCGTGATACCGGTGCATCTGTATGGTCAAAGCGCTCAGATGGATTCCATCATGCAGCTCTCCGAGAAGTACGGATTTTACGTACTCGAAGATGCGGCGCAGGCACATGGGGCGACATATATGGATAAAAAAGTTGGATCCATAGGGCACATAGGAGCTTTCAGTTTCTACGCCTCTAAAAACGTTCCCATGGGAGAGGGCGGAGCCATCGTCACCAACGACGACAGCTTAGCAAGGGAAGTCAAAAAGTGGATAGATTTTGGAGAGCACCCGGCTTTTAATGTAAGGATTACTGAGTTTCAAGCTGCCCTAGGTCTTATACAGCTCAAGCACCTGGAAGAAAAAAACACTATAAGAAGAAACACAGCGCGTAGGTACTCACAGGAACTCCATAGCCTTTATCAAGTACCTCTCGAAAGACCCAACGCGTATCATGTGTACCATCTTTACACCCTAAGACATCCAGAAAGAGATAGAGTTTTGGAGTTCTTGAGATCCGCCGGTATAGACGCAAGGGTTTACTACACATATCTTCTGAATGAGTTAAGAACCGCCGATCACACATCCACTCACAGAGCAAGCAGGTTCAAAAGAGAAGTGTTCTCCATTCCGGTGCACCCTTACTTAACATACGAGCAGATGGAGTACATCATAGAGAAACTTAAGGCTTTTGCTCTTGCTGAGACTGCGTGAGTTCTGAACCTCTTATATTTAGAATAAAGATCTCAATTCTTCTATTCTGCGCTCTACCTTCGGATGTGACGTTACTAGCCACAGGTTTTGTGTCTGCGTAACCCGATGCCTTGAGTCTCTCTGGTGCTATGCCTCTGGATATAAAGTACCTAACGATGGAGCTAGCCCTAGCGGTCGACAGTTCCCAATTGGAAGGGTACCTTTCTGTAGATATGGGGATGTTGTCCGTGTGACCTTCTACTTCCACTGGATTTGGGATTTCCGACACTATCTCGTAGAGCTTATCAAGTACTACATAAAACTCAGGCTTTATACTTGCATCTCCAGAGTCGAAAAGTATCCTCTCCTGGAGGATTACCCTTATACCTATGGTTTCGTACTCAACTCTAACATACCCACCAAGCCCCATCCTCTCAAGCGTTTGTTGAAGTTCTTGAATCTGCTTCTGTATCCTCTTTCCCTTCTCTGTAGGTTGACTTTTAGGAACTATGGGTTGAGGAAGAATCTGCTTAGGTAGAGCTTCTTGAAAAGGAACCAGCCTCAAACCAAAAGCTTTAGCGAAAGCGGCAGCGTACTCCATTGCAGCCTGTTTACCCGCCTGAGACATGGCAAAAAGAGCTATAAAAAGACACAGGAGCAGCGTTAAGAAATCCGCATAAGGTATAGCCCATTTTTCTGATACTTCTTCTGGACACTTCTTCTTTTTTGCCATTACTTAACCTCTACGTAGCTGTTGAGCCTTTCCTCTATGATCCTTGGGTTTTCACCCTTTATCATCATCTTACCGGCATCTATTATCATATACATCCTGAGAATCTCTTCCTTTGACTTTATCTTTATCTTTTTGCTAAGTGGTCCAAAGACTAGGTAAGAGAAAGTTATACCGTAGACGGTGGCAACAAAAGCTGCGGATATGCCGTGAGCCAGCTCCTCTGCGTTGTCAAGGCTCTTTAGAGCCTTCATCAAGCCAAAAACAGCACCCACCAGCCCAAACGTTGGTGCGCTTTCGGCTGAGTTCTTCCAGTACTCAACAGCTATTTCCAAGTCCTCCTCTACTTTGGCTATCTCCGCTTCCAAGCTCTCCGCAAATACATGCTCATCCACACCTAAAACTATCAGATCTATGGCTCGTTTTAGAAGTGGGTCTGTCACCTCCTCCGCCTTTGTTTCAAGAGCAAGAACACCTTCCTTTCTCACTATGTTTGCCAGTTCTACGAGCTGATTCTTCGTATCAACAAGACTGTTTTTGGAACCTCCAAATGCGATCTTCAAACCTTCCACTATGAGGGAAAATTTCGCTATAGGGACGGTTATAAGACTTGCAAACAAGGTCGTTGGTACCACTATCACGAAAGCTGCCGGTTGTAGTAGGAAAAGTATACTAGCGCCTTTTAAAATAGCGCCAATAAGAAGAGCCGCTAGTCCCCCTAAGATTCCTACAACTGTTAATATGTCCATAATTTATTAGTATATATCGTCACTTTTCAAGAATGTTAAAATACTAAAACAATGTTAAACCCATCACAAGAAAGAGCTGTAAAGCATTTTGGGAGCCCACTACTTATAGTTGCCGGTGCAGGCTCTGGAAAAACAAAGACTATCACACACAAAGTAGAACACATAATAAGAGAGTATAAGATAGATCCGCAGAGAATCTTGGTGGTAACGTTTACCAACAAAGCTGGTGAAGAGTTAAAAGATAGAATAAAGAAAACTACTGGAATACAGCTTCAAAACGTAGGCACTTTTCATTCCTTCGCCCTGGGCATCCTAAAGAAAAACTACCACCTAATAGGTTACCAACGCCCTCCAACGGTCTTAGACGAAAACGACAAAGACAAGCTATTGAAAAACGTCATGGGTTTGAAGGATAGAGATACCTTAGAGAGGTTCAAACTTTACGCCTCATCTAGATTAGAGGCTCTCTCCATCGACAGAAAAGAAACTCTCGAAAGCATACTAAGTGAATATCTGAACCTCCTCAAAAAGGAAAACTATGTGGACTTTAGTTGCATGCTGTTTTTTGCGTTGGAACTTATAAAAACACATCCCATTTTCTGGAGAGAGAGTTTTGATTACATACTTGTCGACGAGTTTCAGGACACTAACAGTGTTCAGTACCAAATCATCAAAACCTTAGCAAGGCAAAACATATGCGTAGTAGGTGACCCAAACCAATGCATATACGAATGGCGGTACGCAAAACCACATAACGTAATAAAGTTCAAGGAAGACTTCAATCCAGACATCATAAAGCTCGAGCAAAACTACAGATCGACGCAAGCTATCATAACTCTAGCAAATGCTATACTGGAGAGCTCAAAAGCACCTTGGAAGGAACTTATCCCAAAACTGATTACTAAGAATGCAGAAGGTGAAAAACCCTTTGTAATAAGCTTTGGAGACGAAGAAAGGGAAGCTCAATGGATGGCAAACCGTATCAAAGAACTAAAAAAACACTATAAATACAGCGATATAGCCATACTAGTAAGAGTAGGATACGTAACCAACACCATAGAGAGAGTTCTTAATTACAACGGTATTCCCTATAACGTAGTTGGTCAAGTGAGGTTCTTTGAGAGGGCTGAAATCAAAGATGTTTTGGCGTTTCTTAGAGTTCTAGTTAATCCTAAAGACGCGATAGCGTTTGAAAGAAGTCTAAAGGTGGCAATGATAGGCGCAGGGGAGGAGTCTATAAAAATCATCAAGGAAACCAACAAAGATAACTATCTAAAGTCGAGTCTGGAAGCCATAAGGTTGAAAAAACTCAGATCCAACATATCAAAAAACCTTTACGAGTTTCTGCAGAAACTCAACCGATTGAAGAAGGATCTGGATACATATCCAGAAAGCCTGAAGATATTTTTAAGCGATATAAATTTCTGGTCATACCTAGCGCAGGAGTACAAAAAAGATCATTACGAAAGACTGGAAAACGTTAACGAGCTTCTACGATACATTCAGCAAAAACATCACGAAGGCTACACTTTGGAAGATCTGATATCAGAGATCTCTCTGAACCTCGATAAAGACGAACAGGGCGACAAAGTAAGGCTCATGACCATACACGCCAGCAAAGGTCTTGAGTTCCCCGTCGTATTTTTGCCTAGATTTGAGGACGGTATACTTCCGCATGAAAAAAAGATAAACGAAGGCAATATCGAAGAAGAACTGCGACTTTTCTACGTAGCCGTTACACGGGCAAAGGAAAAGCTCTACATAACCTATACAGAAAACTCCAGTAAGTTCTTAAAATGGATTCCCAGTGGTCTTTTGAGCTTAGGTTCTCTATCTTGGACACCTGCAGAGACCAAGTTCCACATCAAGTCGGTAGAAGATACCCAAATTAAGGAGAAAAAAACAAAATACATGCCAGAACTAAGTAGCGCTAAGCATATCCCGGTAGGCGCTAGAGTTCTTCATAGGTTATTTGGCGAAGGAGTAGTGACAAAGGTTAACGACGAAAGGGTCACCGTAAGATTCGGTAACACGGAAAAAACCATATACTCTGCATTCTTAGAGGTGTTGAAGTGATATACTTTGTGAATAAATCCATACAGGTGGGGCGACTCCTTTTCCAAGAAGGACTCGTAGATGCAAAAGCAGGTAACATATCTGTGAGGATTGGAGATAAGATACTCATAACGCGGACCAAGACACATCTAAACTTACTCACGCCCTACGATCTCATCCTTGTAGATCTCAGCAAGGAAGGACCCTTGGACGGGAGAGCGTCTTCTGAGCTTCTGGTTCACCGAGAAATCTACAAAAGGACGGGTCATCAAGCCATAGTCCATGCGCATCCTGTAAGCACAATAAAGCTGTCCTTTAAGAAAGACTCAATAGAGTTTGCAGATTCGGAGGGCAAAACACTCTTAGGTAGTGTAAAGGTCATACCAGAGTACGAACCCGGAAGTAAAGAGCTAGCTCATAACGTTGCCCAAGAACTAAGATACAGCAACTTGGTAGTTGTGAGAGGTCACGGTGTTTTCTCCGCAGATCAGGATCTACTAAAAGCTTACTCCAACGTATCTATACTTGAGCACTCCTGCAAAATACTACAGGAGGTAGCAACAGTTGAAAATAGTAATGCAAAAGGGTATAATTTTGATTAGGTGAAGATGAATGTTGCTAAGTATACAAAAAGTTAAGGAAATATATGGTATCAGCAGAAGAACCCTAATAAACTGGGAAAAGGAAGGATTAATAACACCCCTCAGAACACCAAAGGGAAGGAGAAGGTACAAAAAAGAAGACATAGAAAAACTTTTGGGCATGATAGAGGAAAAACCAAAACCAACCGTTGTCTTGTATGCAAGGGTCTCCACTAAAAAGCAAGAAGAGTCCCTTAA
Organism: Aquificaceae bacterium; assembly: GCA_041641075.1. Lineage (GTDB taxonomy): Bacteria > Aquificota > Aquificia > Aquificales > Aquificaceae > JBEPZA01. Next base: position 6,283 of record JBEPZA010000049.1, read on the forward strand.
AAACCAAATTAGAAGACTTGAAGAATATGCCAAGTCGCAAGGTTGGCAGTATGAAGTTATACATGAGATAGCCAGTGGAGTAAATGAAAACAGAAGAAAACTATTAAAACTTTTGAACAAAATCAAAAGAGGAGAAGTTGAGAAAGTTGTAGTAGAGTATCCTGACAGACTCGCAAGGTTTGGATTTGAATATCTTTAAATGGCAGAGAAGACGAAGAAGATATAAACAGAGAACTGGCAGAGGACTTAATAGCAATAGTAACATCTTTTGCAGTAAGGATTTATGGACAAAGGGGTTCAAAAAGACATGATAACAGTTCAAGCCAAGTTAATTTTTAGCAACAGCGAAGATAAGCAGAA
>JBEPZA010000050.1:0-6614 GCA_041641075.1 Aquificaceae bacterium
ATGGGTTTATTCTTGTCTATAGTCTCACTCACCATAAACGGAGGCAAAGGATTAGATGGTTTGAAATTTATCTATACACCTGATTTTTCAAGACTTACCGATCCCCAAGTATGGATAGAAGCTTCAGGACAAATATTTTTTACCCTATCCTTGGGAATGGGCGCTATAGCTACATACGCAAGCTACGTAAGGCAAAGAGAGGATGTAGTAAAGGCAGGACTGTGGACAGCAAGTATTAACGAATTTGTGGAAGTCGTAATAGGAGCTTCTATAGCCATACCAGCTGCTTTTGCCGTATTTGGTGCAATGGCAGTTCCTGAACTCGCAAAGGAAGGAACATTTAGGTTAGGTTTTGTAAGTATGCCCGCCATACTTATGGGTTTACCTTTAGGTAACCTCTTATCCTTTGTTTGGTTTGCTTTGCTCTTTATTGCTGCTCTTACTTCTGTTGTGGCACTTGTCCAACCATTGGTATCCCTCTTTGAAGACGAAATGAGATGGAGTCATACAAAATCTGTCTTAGTATCCATGGTGATGGTCTCAATAGGTGCTTTTCTTTCCGCTTTTGTTCCAGGATTCATAGATGATGTGGATTTTTGGGCTGGAACACTTATGCTTCTGTTTTTTGGTTTATTGGAAATAATAGTATTTGTTTGGATATTTGGTGTTAACAACTTTCACAAGGAGTTAACAAGGGATACCGCTATAAAGATTCCTAAATGGCTTGTCTATTTCTTTGCTGTAGCATCACCTATTTTTATATTCGCACTTTTATACGCTTGGGGCGTCTCTAAACTACCAGAAGTCCTATCTCAAAAGGACACAGGAATTATGATTTCAAGAATTTATGTAATATCCATCATAGCGTTTTTGGCGTTTATAGCCATAGAAAGCAAGAGAAGATATCTTTCTACACCTTACCACATGTGAGTACTTAGGTCAAAAATCGCCTCTTGTAAATGGACAGAATAGTAATAGTAGTTGTAAACATTATGGGTCCCAGAAACAGACCTATAAAACCAAACGTATATAAACCTCCGAGTATGGAAAAGAACAAAGCTATATATGGTAAATCGACATCTTTTTTCATAAAAAGAGGTCTTAGTATGTTGTCTATCGTTGATATTATCAATGCACCATACAAAGTCATAAATATACCTTTGTAAATCCCTGCTTCCAAGAATGTGTAGATAGCCACAGGCACCCATACAAAGGATGCGCCAAATGGAGGTATAAAGGACGCTACGAACGTAGCAAAAGCAAGTAGAAGTGAGTATTTATAACCTACTATTATATAAGCGATAAAACTAACTATGCCCTGAGCTATTCCTATAAATATGGCTCCGTATACAACGGATAGGACGGTTTTGTAAACCGTTGTAGAAACTTCTATTATGTCTTCTATTTCCATGGGTATTAGCTCTTTTACGAAATCGAAAAACCTATGCCCATCCTTGAGTATAAAGAAGAAGGTAAGAAGAAAAATAAAAGTTTTAAATATCAAGTTACCTGTATTTATTATCATTGTGGTTGTAACCTCTCCAAACCTTCTCAACAATTCACCAAAAAAAGAAAAAATATACGCTTTGAAAGAGTCACTTTGTAGATAGTTCAAAATATAATCTACATTTTCTTTACCAATGTACTCCTCTATCCATGGTTTTTTCATAAAATCTTGTGCTAATGTTACATAATCATAATTCTGTATAAGTTGAATTATGTAGTAAGTAAAATTAAATGCTTGCTGAACTACGAGAAAGCCAACAACAAAAGTAGGTATAACTATGATAAGAAAAACAAAGATTGTTATGATTAATGCCGAAGCAATACTATACTTTATTAGCCTTTTCAGCCATATGTGAATTGGATAAGCAATCAAAGCAAATATGAATGCCCAAATTATTGGTTTTATAAACCATCTTAGCATGTAGGCTAAAACAAGTATAAAGAAAGCAGTAACGCCCAAAAGAAAGTAAGAAAAGAACTTTTCCTTATTCATTCTCTTTTTATTATTCTACTCTAAGTCTATCTTTATATTTTTATTATTAAAATTATAGGCGGGGCAAATTTCACACCCCCCTTTTGTAAGTTCCTGATTTTCCGTAATTTTCCAAAAAGAATTTCACAGGTGCATATTTGGGAGCGTTGATAGAGTAGGACAAGATGCAAATTGAAAAAAACATCGAAAAATCAAGGACTTACGAAAACGAATTTCACAATTTCACATTTCTTACTCTAAGTTACTCATTTTTCGACGAAAATTTTCTTCGATTTTTCAAGGACTTACATTCAGATATGTGAAATTCTCCTCAAATCCTTGATAGAGTAGTGTTTGGGATATGTGAAATTCTTTTTGGAAAAATTTCGATATTTCAGGGACTTACGAAATCCACAGAAAAATCTCACAGGGAGGGGTGTGAAATTGTGAGATTTATGTGAGATTCCATGTGAAATTCTTTGTTTGTAAGTCCTTGATTTTTCGTAAGATTTCTAAGGGGTGTGAAATTCTTCATTAAGTGTAGATAAATCAAGGGTTTTATGCTTGTGACATTATATTAACAGTATATACTTGTTCGAAATCTAGAAAAATCAGAATTTTGAAAGTATACAGTGTTTATAAATATGATGTAAATCAATATTTTATATTTAGTTGTATCAGTGGTTTTAGATTATATGTGAAATTTGTGGAATATTATATTAACACCAAGACAGAGACATAAAATACCACCTAGTGATTTATAATGAATTTCGCATGCAATACCTTCTAGTCTTACTTACGATACTTGTATACTTTCTGAACTTTTGGTCCTTTCAGGTATGGTCGCCAAACGAAGCCTTTTATGCGGATGCAAGCCGTTATATGTTGGAATCCAAAAATCTAATTACACCATACTACAATGGTGAAATAAGGCTAAACAAGCCACCTATGACTTACTGGATTGTGGCTTTAGGGTATTCGATTTTTGGTATTAACGAATTGGGACTAAGGTTTATGCATGTTTTACTTGGACTGCTTACTGGAGTTGTAACAGCTTTACTTGCATGGGAAGTCTTCAAATCAAAAACAATTTCTACGTATAGCTTCATAATTTTTTCTTTGAGCCTTACCATATATGCCAACGCCCATTACGCATCTCCAGAAATGCCCTTTACCTTTTTTATCACACTTAGTATTTATCTGTGGTATGTGGGATACACTAGAAAAAACAACCTTTTTATTGTGTTTGCCTTTCTTGCTTCTTCCTTGGCAATGCTTGTAAAAGGTCCGGCTGGCTTTATCTTACCCGCTGGAGTAGTTTTTCTTTACCTTCTTTTTACCAATCCCTCTGAGCTTTTGAAGCCAAAGTATTACCTTTTAAGTTTTGTATCTCTAATCTTGGGTCTTTGGTGGCATGTTTACCAACTATTTGATAAAGGGAAGTTGTTTTGGGAAATTTTTTACAAAGAAAACTTTAAACGTATCTACTCAGGTAGTGAACCTTTTTATTTTTACTATCTTGATACACTTGCAAGCTTTTTACCATACTCCTTTTTATTTTTTGTTGCTTTGGTGTGGATCTTTCTCAAAGAAAGACATACGCACAGTCTTTTTTTGAGTTGGTTCTTTTTTGTATTTACTCTGTTTAGCATAGTTAAACAAAAAATCCCCGTATACGTGATGCCTGCTTACCCAGCTTTGGCTGTTATAACTGCGAGTTTTTTAGTAAGTTCCTCTTGGGAAAAAATAAAGAGTTATTCATCTTACTTTCTATCCGTTTTTATATCTTTAGTTTGCCTAGTTCTAATTTTTTACTTCAGTTTGGATCTTAAATTTCTTCTGTTGTTTATTTTCCTGCCTTTGTTTTTGTGGAAATACACCAAACTTGCCCCCGCTTATGCTATGGTGGTGTTTCTTTTGGTATTTAACTTGGGTCTTCTTCATTGGTTAGAAAACTACAGACACTACAGGGATGTAGGGAGATTTATTAGAAGTATAGATCCGCAAGGTGGATTAGAAACTTACCAGGTAGGACATTTCAATCATAATTTACCCTTTTATGCCCAAAGGAAGATAATAAGAAACCAAGAACCGCAAAGAGGTTCAATAATTATATACAAAGAGGGTAGTTTTTTTGGGTGTGAACCACTAAAAACATTTAGATTATACACAGGATCGGAATCAAGGCTTTTAAGATTTATACAAGATGCAAAAAAAGGGAAAAACCTTTATAATTTCCACATTTGCATATATGAGTGAAGTTTCTACAAATCTTCACTTTTGGGAAAGTTTTTCTTAAATTCCTTTTCAAAAAGTTCTTTGTCGGAGCATATTATAAATACTTCCTGGACGGAAGTTCCGCATTTGTATAAAAGTTTATAACCAGAGTTTGTAGGATACTTTAGAAATAGACCTTTTGTCCCTTTCCCTTTATTTTTCCTTGTAATCTGTCCAGGTATTATACCATCTACGCAGTTCCATTTGCATATTATTTCTAAGTAATCTTCTAGCCCTTCAAGCAGGTGATGTTGTAACTTCACCTTATTTTTGCGAAATCTTGACATAAAACATATATTTTAATTCTATGCATAATGGTTTTTGGGGATAGAAAGGAAGCGGGAAGGTTGCTTGGTGAGTTTCTCAAAGACAAAATTTACAACGATGATTGTATTGTATTTGGTATACCTAGAGGTGGCGTAGTGGTGGCAAAGGAAGTTGCTAAAGTACTGGACCTACCTCTGGGTATAATAATCGTTAGAAAACTTGGTGTACCATCTCAAACCGAGCTTGCCTTCGGTGCCGTTGATCTAGATGGTGAGGTTTATATCGACAAACGCACCGTAGAGTATTTTAGGATAGATAGAGAATCTATTGATAAGGTTAAAAACAAGGAACTTCAGAAAATAAAACAGATGCAGGAAAAGTTCTTATCGAGAGAAGTTATAAATTTTGAAGGTAAGAATGTGATAGTTGTGGATGATGGTATTGCAACAGGTTATACGATAATAGCAGGTGTAAAATACTTAATAAGACATGGAGCTAAGAAAGTGATAGTAGCAGTGCCTGTTTGCCCAGTGGAAAGCATACAAAAACTTAAGCGATTTGCTCACGAGGTTTACTGTTACCTTCAAGTGAAGGAAGGACCTTACGCTGTTGGGATGTTCTATAGAGATTTTAAACAGGTAGAAGATTATGAAGTTGAGGAAATTTTAAGGGGTTGAAACCACGCACTTTAAAACATATATTATTGAAGTTTGTTTGTAGGAGGTGAACATGTTAGAAAAGATCATTCTCAAGGATCTTATTCATGCGAGTGAAAAGGGCTACGTAACCTACGACGAAATAAACGAAATCCTTGGCGAGGACATGGTAGACTCTAGTTTGTATGAAGAAGTTATGGACTTTTTACAAGAACGTGGAATAAAAATAGTGGAAAGCGAAGAATACGTAGATAATCTGGAGTTTGATGAAGAGTATACAGTATCCACAGATAATCTACTTGGCGGTCAGAGGAGTAGTGACGCTGTTAAGCTGTATCTAAAGGAAATGGGAAAAATCCCTCTTTTAACACGTGAGGAAGAAATAAAGTATGCAAAGCAAATTGAGATTGGAAGAAAGATAATGAGAAGAGGGCTATTAAGGACATCTTTCTTAATAGATAGAGTGCTCAGAGAGTGGGCTAATGTATGCAACGGTAAAATTAGGGCTGGGGATATAATGGATAACACATACGAAAGTGGAAATGTAGATGAGTATGAGGAGAGCTATGAGCAAGTAGAGAGACAATTTATGGAAAAAGGTCTAGAGTTAGCCAAGTCTTACAAAAATGCCATATCGTGGAGAGATCTTTATCTACAGTATGGCACCCTCGAGTACAAAAAGGAGTACTTAAAGAGACACGCTAAAATGAACAAAATTTTAAAGTCCCTTAGACTAAAACAATCCAAATTTGAACGTATAGCTGATGAGCTCTTAAATCTGTATCAAAAGTACACACGTATGTTGAAGGAATTTGAAGCCAGAAAGAAGAAGCTAGAAAGCATACACCCAGATATAGATGAACTATTAAGGAATTACGATTTTGATGAAAAGCTACGTAGTAAGGCTGAGAGAATGGGATACAGTTTTGCACGTTTCCAAAGCTTAAGAGATGAGTACATAGCTCTCAAAAAGGACATTGAAAGGATAAAGGGGGAAATAGGTGTGCTCCCTGAAGAACTCGACAGAGTTATACACATAATAAGAGAAGGAAGAAATAAGGTTGTCCAGGCTAAGCAGGTTATGGTAAAGTGCAACTTAAGGCTAGTAGTTTCTATTGCCAAAAAGTATGTCAACAGGGGTCTTCACTTTTTGGATCTCATACAAGAAGGAAATATAGGTCTTATGAAGGCTGTGGACAAATACGATTACAGAAAAGGTTACAAGTTTTCCACTTACGCTACATGGTGGATAAGGCAAGCCATAACTAGAGCTATAGCAGACCAAGCAAGAACCATACGTATCCCTGTGCACATGATAGAAACTATAAACGACATAACCAAAGCACACAAAAAGCTTTTCCAAGAGCTAGGAAGAGAGCCAACAGCGGAAGAGATAGCCAAACATTTAGGTATATCTGTAGAAAAAGCAAGAAGAG
>JBEPZA010000051.1:0-6352 GCA_041641075.1 Aquificaceae bacterium
CCTATAGATCTGGCACTTGGTATATTAAAGTCTTCTTTTAGGTGTTTGAGTCCTTCATTAAAAAACTCATCTTCCAATAAGGTTTTGTGAGCTTGTATGGGAATGTCTAAACTTGTTTGTAAAAGTACCTCGCTCGGTTGGAACTTAAGCAAAAACTCCTTAAACTCATCGTGCTTAAACTTTCCAAACAGAAAATCCCCAATAGAAAGATTTATATAGCTACAGTAGAAGTAGCCACCTACCTTTATTACACACGAAAGACTGGCAAAATTTCTCTCGCTTTCAAAGTACGTCCCAGGTGTTATTATCCTTATCACATCCCTCTTGACAACACCCTTTCCTTTGACAGCATCCGCTGGTTCTAGCTGTTCACATATGGCTATTTTGTAACCTCTGTTTACAAGCTTCTGTATGTAAGAGTGTGCCGAATGGTAGGGGACACCGCACATAGGTATCCTATCCTTATCTTTACTTGTGGGTCTGGATGTTAGAACTATTCCTAGTTCTCTTGAGCCAACTACAGCATCTTCGTAAAACAGCTCGTAAAAATCTCCTAGTCTGAAAAAAAGTAGACAATCGGGGTGTTTTTTCTTTATTGTGTGATACTGAGATAGCATTGGGGTAAGATCTTCATTTTGCATACTCAACGTGTCTTACCTCCCTTATTACAACCACTTTGATTTGACCTGGAAACTCCATCTCTTCTTCTATCTTTTTAGCTATGTTTTTAGAAAGCATGTAGGCTTCTTCATCTGACATCTCTTCAGGATTAACGATGACTCTAACCTCTCTACCTGCCTGGACAGCGTAAGCATTAGCCACACCTGAAAAGGATTTTACGATGCTTTCGAGCTTTTCAAGTCTCTTGAGGTATGCTTCTAAGGTTTCTCTTCTTGCGCCTGGTCTAGCTGCAGAAAGGGCATCTGCTGCGCAAACCAAAGCTACTTCTGGATATCTTACAGGTTCTTCATCATGATGGGCTTTTATGGCGTTTAGGACTGGGTCTGGTTCACCATACTTTTTACATAGCTCAATACCTATATCTGTATGAGATCCTCCAAGCTCATGGGATATGGATTTACCAATATCATGTAGCAATCCTGCCCTTCTTGCCATTTTTGCATCAAGACCTAATTCTTCCGCCATTAGTCCTGCGATATAAGCCACTTCTTTTGAGTGAAGCAATACATTTTGTGAGTAACTCGTTCTATAATAGAGCTTTCCAATAAAGTAATATAAACCTGGGTTTACATCGTAAAGACCAAGTTCCATACACGTATCTTCGCCCATTTTCTTTATTTTTTCATCTATCTCTTTTTTGACTTGGTTAACTACTTCTTCTATACGTGCCGGGTGTATCCTACCATCCTCTATAAGTATGAGCAAAGCTTCTTTTGCTATTTCACGTCTTAATGGGTCAAAGGATGATATGGTAACCACATCTGGTGTGTCGTCTATAATCAGGTCTACACCAGTAAGAAGCTCAAAAGTTCTTATATTCCTTCCTTCTCTACCAATAATCCTACCCTTAAATTCATTGCTTGGAAGCTCAACAGTGGAAGTTGTGTAGTTGATAGCGATTTCTGGAGATAAGCGTTGTATAGCGGTTGTTATTATTTTCTTCGCTTCAAACTCAGCCTTTTTCTTGGCCTCTTCTTCTATCCTTTTCATGATCTTTATGCTCTCCATACGCGCTTCGTCTTCTGCCAGCCTAAGAACCTCTTTCCTTGCTTCTTCTAAGGTCATGTTCGCAATTCTCTGGAGTTCTAAAAGTTCCCTTTCTCTGAGAGTCTCTATTTCTTCTTCTTTCTCTTTGAGTTTTGCCATTCTCACGTTGAGTTCTCTTTGCAAAGTCTCTATATTTCTTTCCCATTCTCTTAATTCCTTCTCCCTTTTTAGTATCTCTTCGTCTCTCTTCTCTAGCATTTCCATACGTCTATTTATCTGTGATTCTTTATTTTGAAGAGCTTGTTCAAGTTTTTGAAGCTCTTCCTTTTTCTCTTTTATGGCTTGTTCTAGCTGTATTTTTACAGATTGAGCTTCAGAGTGAGCCTTTTCTAGTATGGCCTTTGCTTCTTCTTTTGCACTATCTCTGGTTCTCTGGGCTTCCTCTTTTGCAAAACTCAATATTCTTTCTGCTTCTTCTTTAGCGCTCCTTCTTATCCTCTCGGCTTCCTCAATACTCGTTCGCTTTATTTCTTCTGCCTCTCTAACTATAGCATTTAGATCCACTTCTACTTTCTGAGTCTGCGTTGGTTCTTTTTTTGCCCTAAATACAAAGAAAATCACCAAGACAAGGGCCAAAACAAGTAAAACTACAACTACCGCTAAAGTGAACTCCAAATTCATATCTTTTTACCTCCTTCTATTAAAAAGTCTTCTGTTACAACCAAATCCACTGGCACATCCCACGGATCAATGGGTAGAGCCTCTAATACTTGGAAAGAGTAGCAAACGCCTACCTTAAATGCTTCTGTCCGAGAAAGAAGTCTATCGTAGTAACCTTTCCCAAAACCAAGGCGATAGCCTTTCTTATCGAAAGCCACACCGGGTACTAAAATAAAGTCGATATCTTTTGGATCGATTCGCTCACCATTAGTAGGCTCCATTATACAAAAGCTACCAATTTCTAAATCATCCATCTTTTGCACGCTGTAGAGGACTATAGAATCGCCTTTCACCTTCGGGAGTATCACGAATCCTACTGTATTGATTACGCAAGAAAACAATGGTGTTATATCGGGTTCGTTATCAAACGGACAAAAAAGTGCGGGCTTTTTCGATTTCAAAAGAGACTCAAGCCCCTTTAATTTCTCCACTATCCTTTTGGATAGATAAGTACGTTCTTGCTGGGTTAGGCTTCTTCTTCTATTTAGTAAAAAAGCTCTTATCTGGGCTTTATCGATAACTTTCATCTTCCGCCTCCTTTTTAGGAGGGGAAGGCAAGAAAAACCCGCCCTTGACGTGGCCAGAGAAGACCTTTGGTGGGCCCCGAAAATAATAGGTGGGTGCTCTCCCGAAAAGCCCTCGATGGGACCGTTTCGGAGTCCGAGCTCCCTATTGGCTCACCTTGTGGACCCCAATTATAGCCTTCCCGCCACGGACAGGGCAGGCTCTATCTTAATTTTGCTTCAACCTTTTCCTCAAGGTAGATTAACAAGTCCTCTACCAATCGGTTTACTTCCTCATCAGACAAACTTTTGTCTTTACTCCTAAAAACTAACCTTATACTCACACTTTTCTTGCCTTCCCCAAGTCGTTCTGGGTCCGTATATATGCTAAAAACCTTCATATTTTCCAAAACCTCATTAATTCTGTTATTGATATAGTAAATTAATTTATCCAGAGGTAAGTTTTTTTCCACTACCAGACTTAGATCTCTTATTACAGGGGGATACTTGGAAATGAACTTGTAAGTGGTTTGAGTAGTTGAGTCTCGACCATGGATATCGATTTCGGCTACATAAACTTTACCCAACTTTAACTCTTTTGATATTTCCGGGTGAAGCTGTCCAGCGTATCCGCCATCGAAGGAGACACCTACATAAGGATGAATAAAATTGGGCAAGTTTGAAGTGGTTATAAAAGATTTCCCCAAAATAAATTGGATGCCTTGAACGTAAGAGAGCAAATCATACGCATCGTAGGTCTTCTCTGGGTACAGTCTTTTGTAACCAGTAAGAAGAATACCTACCTTCTGCTTTTCTCCTTCCGGTGTGTAGACCTTTCCTATTTCAAATATAGCAGTGCTCTTTATGCCCTGATTTATGTTGTGTATGCATGTTCTGATCAAAGAAGGTATGAGCGAACTTCTCATAAGAGACTGAGACTTCGAAAGAGGATTTAGAAGGTAAAGCATTGGAAGTGGCAACTTCAAAGTTTTGTAAAGTTCCTCATCTTCAAAAGAAAAGCTTATAGTTTCTGTGAGTCCATTGCTCACTAAGTAGTTTCTAACTTTTTGTTCAAGATTCCCAAAATCAATGTATCTTGCTCTAACCTGTAGGGCTTCTTCCTCCAGTGTATTGTAATCCTCGAGTCTTAAAATTTCCTCTATCAGGTCCACATCCAAAGACATATCAAAGGCTCTATGGGAAGGGATGGTTGCTAAGATACCTTTTTGATTGATTTGAGAAGGAATCTCGAGGCGCTCAAGGGTGTCCACTACTTTGTCCGTTTTTATGCTTTTCCCAGAGTATTTCTCAAGCTTCTCAAAACTTAAAAAAACTTCCTTAGGAGTGTAAGGTTTAGCATATACATCCTTTACAGCCACTAATGTGCCCGAGCAAAGTTCCAATATTAACTTCACCGCGTTGGATTGATACTTCTTTAAGTTCTCTATATCTATGTTTCTCTCAAATCTGTATGAGCTTTCCGTGGATATACTCACAAGCTTCGAAGATTTCCTAATTCTGTAAGGATCAAAGTATGCCGCTTCTAGAAGCACGTTCTTTGTGTTAAGAGTAACAGACGAGTCCAATCCTCCTATAACACCTGCTATAGCTAGCGGTTTTTCGTCATCGGCTATTAAAAGGTTTTCCGGTGATAGTTCAATTTCCGTTCCCATAAGTGTTACTATTTTTTCACCCGTCTGTGCCTTCCTTACCCTAATCCCACCCGATATTTTGTCCAAATCGAAGGCATGAAGAGGCTGTCCATCTCTAAAAAGTATATAGTTAGTTATATCTACTACGTTGTTAATAGGTTTAGCACCCACCTGCCAAAGTTTTTTTCTCAACCAAAGTGGGCTTTCTTTTATTTTTACGTTCTCTATTAAACATCCACTGTACCTATAACAATCTTCATCAAAAATCTTTATATCCAAATATCCAAAATCTTCAAAACATTCCTCCTTTAAAGCTTTCTTGTTAAGCTTAAACAAAGCAGCTATCTCCCTTGCAAGCCCCCTAACACTAAGTAAATCTCCTCTGTTTGGTGTAACTTCTACCTCTATTATAGGCTCCCCAAATCCTAACAAGGTATAAACATCTGTGCCTATTGGTATATCTTCCTCTATCTTGATTACTCCTTCTGAGTGATTTTCCAAATTAAGCTCTTTGGCTGAAAGCAACATACCCTCAGATACGCAATCTTCAAAGCTTCTTTTTGTGATGTACACACCGTTAACCTTGGCATTAGGAAGAGCTACAAAGACTCCATCACCTTCTTTTACATTTTTGTCCGCAGTGTATACACTAATAAATGTATGTTCCCCTACCTGAACTCTACAACACAAACCTTTTTGTAATTTTTTTACTTGCACGACTTTTCCAAAAACTACTCCATCAATATTCGCATCAAATTTAGTAAGTGTTGCTTCTACAGAACATATGCTCAATCGATCCACTATCGCCTCTGGACTTATTCCGTCTATTTCTATGAACTCTGATAACCAAGAGTATGGGACTTTCATAATTTAAATAGTATAACTTAAAATATTTGGTCTACCCAAAATTATATTAATCATAAAATTGTGAAACTAAATAAGTTTACATATAATCACACTTGGTCTTTAAATTCATGAATAACCAAAAGGAATCGTTTTTAAGCACTTTTTTCGTGAAAGAACACTCATTTAGCTTTAATCTGATTTCTACTTATACACCTTTCTCTTGAAAATATCCTTTGGTGACACAACTCTTTCTATAAAAACAATTCCATCTAAGTGGTCTATTTCATGCTGCAACGCTACAGCTTCAAAACCGTAAGTTTCCAACTTTATGGTCTTACCTTTCACATCTTGAGCTTCAATACATATCCAATAGTGACGCTTCACATTTCCCGTGTAATCTGGCACACTTAAACAACCCTCTCTAACGATTATCTCGCCTTCGTAAGCTACAATACGTGGATTTATCAATACAATAAGTCCGTGACTTACCTTATTTTCCTTATGTTTAGAATTTGACGTATCTACAACTATTATTCTTTTGTGGACGTTCACTTGAGGAGCGGCAATACCTACACAACCAGGCTGATTTTTCATGAACTTTACTAAATTCTCTACAAAATCCTGCAAAGGACTATGGAATTCAACAACCTCTTGGGATTTTATTTTTAACCTTTCATCCGGATACTTTATTACTTCCAAATTCAAAGCTGGACAACCTCTTGAGGCTCGAAATTTATATCCACTTTAAGCTGCTCTTTTAGGCTATCAAGACCTTCTTTTAGCTCCTTGTAGACATCCTTTTCAGACTCACATTCTATAAACATAACGTAAAGCTCTCCGCTTTTTTGAGTTCTCAAATCGTATATATTTACACCGTAGTTAGCCAAAAGATTGGATACGTGATACACTATACCTGGCTTGTCATACCCAAAGACTATTATTCTATAAAAAAAGGGTTTTCGA
>JBEPZA010000052.1:0-6079 GCA_041641075.1 Aquificaceae bacterium
GTAAAGTCTTTATCTCCAAGATTTATTAGAATAACTTTTATTTCTCCTCTGTAGTCTGGGTCAATGGTGCCTGGTGTGTTCAAAACCGTTATGCCGTGTTTTAAAGCCAAACCACTTCTCGGTCTTACCTGAAGCTCAAAGCCTTCTGGAATTTCTACGCATATGCCTGTTGGGATTATAACCCTTTGAAGAGGTTTTACAGTAACGGCTGAATCAATTGCAGCTAGTAGGTCCATACCTACAGCTTGCGATGTGGAGTAAAAAGGTAGAGCTAAATCGTAAGCGTGTGGTAATTTCTTTACCTTTACCTTCATCTTTTTCTTACAGAGCCGGCGGTGGGACTTGAACCCACGACCTAGGCATTACGAGTGCCTCGCTCTGCCTCTGAGCTACGCCGGCTTATCTATACCTATGTTGGTAAACTTTGGTCTTCCTTGATCGTCAAACTCTATTACTTTTACTTTGATGGAGTCTCCTACACTGAATTTAGATTTAACATCCTTTATGTAGCCTGCCATCTTGGATACATGCAAAAGCCCTACCTTGTTTGGCAAGACTTCCACAAAAACTCCGTATGGCTCTACTCTCGTTATTTTACCTTCGTATACCTTTCCAATTTCCAACTCCGCCACGATGTTTTGTATCATTTCCTTTGCCTTCTCTATCTGTTCTTTGTTAGCTGCGGTAAGCGAAACTTTGCCACCTTCCAAAACCCAAACAGACACACCTGTCTTTTCTTTTATTTCCTTTACAGTTCTTCCCGCAGGTCCTATGATAAGGGTAGCCTTATCTTCTGGAACTGTTATTATCTCTATTCTTGGAGCGTATGGGGAAAGTTCTTTCTTAGGTTCCGAAATAGCTTGATACATTCTTTCGAGGATGTATAGCCTTCCTTCCTTGGCTTGTTCCAAAGCTTCTTTCATGATTTCCTTCTTAAGTCCTTTGATTTTTATATCCATCTGGACGCTTGTTATTCCGTCCTTCGTTCCCGCAACTTTAAAGTCCATGTCTCCAAGCTGGTCTTCGTCCCCAAGAATATCAGAAAGTATCACGTATCTGTCACCTTCCATTATAAGACCCATAGCTATTCCAGCTACGTGCTTTTTCATAGGAACACCAGCATCAAAGAGCGCAAGCGACGCTGCGCATACGGTAGCCATGGAAGTGGAACCGTTGGACTCTAAGATGTTAGAAACTACACGGACTATGTAAGGAAACTCTTCATCCGAAGGAATTAAAGGTTCTATGGCTCTTTCTGCTAAAGCACCGTGACCAATTTCACGCCTTCTTGGTGGACCCCAAGGTTTGGCTTCACCTGTAGAGAAGGGAGGGAAGTTATAGTGAAGCATGAATTTTTTGAAGGTTTCACCTTGGTATATGCTTTCCACAAGCTGAGCTTCCTCTGGCGAACCTAAGGTTGCTGTTGCAAAAGCTTGAGTCTGACCTCTGGTAAAGATGGCACTTCCGTGAGGTCTCTCAAATGGATGAACCTCTATAGATATAGGTCTTATATCTTTTGGACCTCTCCCGTCTATCCTTACTCCTTTGTCCAAGACAGCTTTTCTGAGAAATTCACTGTTTAATTTCTTAAAGTAATACTCTATGGCAAAGTGGTATTCTTCTGAAACTTGGTATTTGTTGAGAAACTCCTTTAGTATGGATTTTAAGGTGTCCTTTCTTTGTCTTTTGTCCAAAATCTTGTAAGCTTCCTCTATGCGTGGCATTGAGTATTCCCTTAGCTCTTGGTAGAGCTCCGCCGGTAGGCTTATCGGTTCGTAACTGAACTTTTCTGTGCCTATCTTGGACCTCAAATCTTCTTGAGCGGATATTAGAGGCTGTGCCTTATCCAGTGCAAAGTAAAGGGCATCGGCTAAGACCTCTTCACTTACCTCCTTTGCACCACCTTCCACCATAACTATGGCGTCTTTGGAGACTGCAACCACAAGTTCCATATCCGCTATCTGTCTTTCTTCGTATGTAGGATTTAAAACAAAATCCCCACCCACTCTGCAGACTCTTACACCTGCAACAGGTCCTTCAAAAGGTATGCGTGACAGATGCAAAGCAAAGGAAGCTCCGGTAATTGCCAACACATCAGGATCGTATTTATCATCAGCGGACAAGGTAAGAGCTGTTATAACAACTTCATGAAAAAAGCCCTCGGGGAAAAGAGGTCTAATAGGTCTGTCTATGACTCTGGATACGAGAACCTCTCTGTCTGTAGGTTTGCCTTCACGCTTTACAAAGCCACCTGGTATCTTACCCCACGCAGAAGACTGTTCTCTGTAGTCCACGGAAAGGGGCATGAAATCCACACCACTTAGCGGTTCCTCAGACATAACAGCGGTGACCAAAACAGCAGTTTCGCCTTGCTTTACGACGACAGCCCCGTCAGCCAATTTAGCATACTTTCCAACCTCTACAACTATTGGAGCATTGTTGCCTATAGGTATCTCTACCCTTTCCATCACTTAACCTTAAGACCAAGTTTTTGGGAAATTTCTACGAACTTTTTGTAGTCTTTCTCTTTTAGGTATTCCAGGTGCTTCCTCCTTGCGTGAATCATGGCGATTAAGCCCCTTCTTGAGTGGATATCCTTTTTGTGCTTCTTGAGGTGCTCAGTCAATCTGTTTATTTTCTCGGTAAGTATAGCTATTTGTACCTCAGGAGATCCCGTATCTTTTTCATGTCTTCTAAAAGCAGATATAATTTCTTGCTTTTTTTCCTTTGGCAAAGCCATCGTTTACCTCCTACATTTTTAACAAACCTATAATTATAATCTAACTTCTAAACTAACCTCCACCATACTCGCTCTGATCTACTTCCATTGCAAACTCTTCTACCATGGCGGTTATTTTATTGATAAGTTCCTTTATATCCTCTTGTAGATAATACTCAAAAAGCTCAATTTTACGTATATGGCATCTGTCTTCGTTTACATAGTAACAAACATGTAGATAGGGGACCTTTATATTAGGATCAGCATCTTTTTCTCCAGGCAAAAACAGCTTTACTTCTATTTCAGGACTTATGGCTTCTGCTTCTGTTAGATAAGTCCTTAGTGCATCCAATTTGTCTTTGTATTTTTCGAAATTGTACTTCATAATTCTATTATTATATCTTTTATGCATCATAAAACTGTATAAGAAGTTATACGATCCTTGTTAACCTTATCGGAGGGTTTTCTGAAAGTCGAAACTCAGAAAAGGCCAAAAGAGTATGGCTAGAATACTTTAGAAGAGCGAAATGGTCAAAGATACGAACTTTTCGTAAAAGGTGCTATAGAGTCTATAGTTGCAATATCTCAAAACTCAAAAGAGGAACTAGAACATATACAAAAAACAGCCGAAAGCATGGCGGAACAAGGGCTTAGAGTTCTTGCTTTTGCTCATTCTCCTTTAGAAAAGGAAGTAAACACTTTAGATGGTATAAAGGTAAACATCGTGGGTCTTATGTGTTTTCAGGATACACCTAAGGAAATAGCTAAAGAAGTTGGCATTTACAAAGATGGCGATATACCTATCGAAGCAAAAATTTGGGCAAATACTCCGATGGTGGTGAGCTTTACAATCTTTTAAGGAGAGTTTCCGCAGTAGGCAGAGCTTTACCAAAAGACAAGTTTAGGATAGTTAGAGTTTTGCAGAGCTATGGTGAAATTCTTGCCGTTACTGGGGATGGTGTTAACCATGTGCCAGCTTTAAAGCATTGGTATCGCCATGGGGGGAAGAATCAAAGACAGCAAAAGAAGCGATTAAAATGATCCTAAAATAACCTTTCAGTTATCATAGAAGGTATAACACAAGGTAGGATTATACTTAAAAACATCTCAAAGGCTCTCCAATATTTGCTAACAACCAATATATTCGAAGTTTTTTATCTGTCAGCCTGTGTATCGCTAAATCTTAGAATTCCAATTTTGCATATACATATTCTTTGGATAAACATAGTAACAGATGGTGTTCAAGATAAAACGTTCTCTCTTACAAGGGAAGAAAAAGACCCAATGAAGGAAAAGCCCAAAAGGCCAGACAAGGTGCTTTTTGGAAGAACCCAAATAATTAGGATTATATACAACGGCTTGGTTATGGCAGTGCCTTCAGTAATTCTATTTTATTACCTAAACCAGGTATATCCTTACCAAACAGCAATTAGTATAAGCTTTTTCTATGCTTTAGTCTCTCAATGGTTTATGGGTATACAAGCATTAAAAGAACAACCCTTTTTATTAAATCCTGCAAAAAGCTTTGCAATAAATCCATAATATATACATGGGGATAACTATAGGTGTTGTTTTGCAATTTTCAGCCATATTCCTCATAGAAATACGTAAATGGATGGAGTATATAGCAAATAAAAATTAAATAAATTTCTATTGGTTGCTAAATTTTACTAGTTTTTAGTCTTTTACGTGTGTTTTAAAGTAAGTTTTTTCAAATCCTCTATTATATTTAAGTACATCATATCCATTATTGTATCTATTGCTTTTCTTCTTGGTATGTTCCCATATGCTCCTGTTTCTTGTGAATAGACGATCGAGTTAGTGTAAGTTTTCTCGAACTCCCCAGTTTTCAAGTACACAGATATAGTTAAGTTATAAGCGCTTACTCTTTGTTGGGCAGTATATGCCACGGGAATTTCCTTGAAATCCTTTACGTAAACTAGGAGCTCTTTGCTGTCTTTGTTGCAATTTATTGAATTTCCACTTTCTAACACAGCCCTTTCTATTTTTTTCATCAGAGCCACACTAAGATAGTGTTCTGGGTACGGATTTTGTAAAGACTTGAAACAAAAATCCAAGGAGAAGGCGGAAGAAAAACAAATGAACAATGTAGCAATCACACTAAAAAGGACTTTATTAAACTTCCTGTTGTTCCCGTATAGAACTCTCATTCTTTAACTCCTCTAAAGTTCTCATAAAGCTTTTGTTAAACTCCTCCTTTAATTTGTGCGACCAGAAGGCCACTTTCATCGTGTTTTCCTCCAACCTAATCCACACTTTCCTATGAATGGTATAGAAAGCTAGTAACATACCAATTACTAATAAAATAGAACCAGTCCAAATTATCCAAGTCCCCGGATTTTTAGCTACCTGAAAACCGCTGAAGTACTGTGGTTCTGCCTCAAAGAGGAAAAATATGTAAGGAAAGTCTTTGAGATTCTCCAGTTGTGAGTATGCCAATACGGTAAGCTCAGGGGAATACAACACAGGCACATTGTAGGACCGTCCATCTATGAGAGCTTTTAACATTATAGCAGGTTTGAAATCTCCTTGAAATCCCTTACTCTCATCTTCTATATTTAGTGTGGATCTGTCTATGGATATGAGCATATCTCTAAATTCTGTTACCTTGCCATTAATTAAATTTATTTCATCTACGTAAGCCTGTTGAGGATCCTTAAAATTGGATAGTTTTTCTTTGTCGAAAACAGCGACCGTGGCTCTTCCTACTTCACCGGTAAGACCGTATGTAGCCTGGAATATTCTATATACTCCAAAATCAAAGGGAGCGTTTACAGCCGCTTTACCTGTAGATACCTCTACTCCGTCTTGGATAATTCTTATTTCGCTTTCAAAACTTGCTATAGCATCCTTTATAGAAGGGTCAACTTTCTTGTTTTTTTCTTTTGCTTCATCTTCGTAAGTGAGTATGTGAAACTTATCCAGTGCAATTTGAAAAGGTAGCTGATAGGATTTACCTTTTGAGGGTATGGTAAGGATGTCGCTTTTTGATCCTTCTACCACTATTACTGTTCCCCTTATGCCAAATAGAGCATCTATCAGTGCACCAGCCATAATCACCAAAAGCCCTATGTGGACTATGTAAACACCTAAGCGAGAGTACTTACCTTTCTCGCCATAAAGATAAACTTTATCGTCCTCTTTTTGCATGTACACTTTAAAGCCAAGCTTTTTCAAGAATGAGACCACTTTTTCGGGAGTAGTGTTTATGTTTAGTGTTAAAGGTTTTAGGTGCTTTTGTGCCTGCTCATCCAGTTTTTGGAAGCGCTCTTTGGTGAAAGTTGTTATCCAAACCTTCGGTAGTCTCTTTATGGAACACACAACTAGGTTTGTTGCCAA
>JBEPZA010000053.1:0-5816 GCA_041641075.1 Aquificaceae bacterium
GGTGTATGTGAGAGGTTTTGTGGAGCCAGAGAGAGCTTACGAGACGCTAAAAGCACTTCATACAACCTTTAAAGAACAGTTCTTCACTGAAAAGCTCTACCATAAAATACTCGCTAGGGGATACATGTTGTACTCCAATTTGTTGTACGCAGCATTTGAGAAGCAATTTATAGATAAGATGGTGGATAGCACTTACAGATTATCTAATGGGATTGGTGATTTTGTTAAGTTTCTACATACAGGTAAGATAAACCACTATATTTGGATAGCTTACTTAGGAATATCAATTTTCCTTATCATACTCATATTTATGGGAGGTTAGCATGGAACACTTACTAAGCGCAGCCATTTTTATGCCTTTACTCAGCGCACTGCTTGTCGGAATTGTGCGTAATGAAAAGTTCACAAAGCTCATTTCTATAGCTACAGCTTTAGTTGTTTTTATCATTACACTTTACCTATTTTTGAATTTCGATTGGAACATTAAAGATTTTCAGTTTGTTTCCAAGTATACATGGATTCCACAGTTGGGTATTTCCTATCACATAGGCGTAGATGGTATGGCTCTATCTCTTCTTTTGTTAACATCCTTTATGTTTCTTGTGGCTTTTATCTGGTCTTTGAAGATAGAAGATAGACCAAATCTCTATTACGCTTTGTTCTTGGGATTGTTTACCGCTTGTATGGGGGTCTTTTCAGCTTTGGACTTTTTCCTTTTTTACCTATTTTGGGAAGGTATGCTCATTCCTATGTATTTCATAATAGGTCTTTGGGGTCACGATAGAAAAGTTTACGCTGCCAATAAGTTCTTTGTGTATACCTTCTTTGGTAGTCTGTTCCTTCTTCTGGGAGTTGCTTCTATAGTAGTGTACGGTTACTTAGTTTCCGGACAAATATCCTTTGATTATATGTTCCACAAGAATCTGAGTTATCCTTTCTGGCTACAAACATTGGCTTTTTTCCTATTTGGCATAGGTTTTGCCGTAAAGATTCCTATGTGGCCTGTACATACTTGGCTCCCAGATGCACACGTAGAAGCTCCTACAGCTGGTTCCGTAATACTAGCCGCAGTTCTTTTAAAGATGGGGACATACGGCTTTGTTAGGTATTCCTTGCCTTTGTTCCCAGAAGCTAGCAAAGAGTATGTGTATATAATTTTTGTGCTTAGCTTAATTGCCATTATATACACAGCTATGATGGCGATAGCTCAAACCCACATAAAGCGTCTTATAGCCTACTCCTCCATAAGTCACATGGGATTGGTTACTTTGGGAACTTTTGCATCGAATCCCGATGCACTAAACGGTGCCATATTTATGATGGTAGGGCACGGTATATCCTCCGCCGCTCTCTTTATGGCAGCGGGTTTTATATACGACAGGATACATTCCTACCATATGGATGATCTTGGGGGGTTAGCTAAATACATCCCTAACCTTGCCGTATTCTTTATGATAGCTGGACTAACGAGCATAGGATTTCCGGGGCTTGCGGGATTTGTCGGTGAATTTTTAATCCTCCTGGGAACATTTGAAAAGTTTCCTGTATGGGCATTTATAGCAGGCATAGGTATGATACTTAGCGCAGCTTACTTCTTGTATATGTATAAAAAAGTTATGTTTGAAGAAGAAACCATATCAGACTATAGGAGAGAAAAATGGAAGAAGCTCAAAGATATAGAAAAGCACCACTGGGTTTCTTTTGTTTTGGTTACCATAGCTTCATTGTTGCTAGGACTTTACCCCTTTCCCTTTGTGAAGGTAATGGAGCAAACGACTAAGTATGTCCTCGGAGGATAGAGATGGATTTTACTCTAATTTTGCCAGAAATAATCCTCTTTATAGGTATTTTATTAATCTTCTTTCTTGACCTTTTCTTTGAAGAAAAAAGCTTTAAGTTTAACGTATTTATTGGTGGTTTAGTTCCAATTGCAGCTCTCATTTCTTTATTTTTTATCAATTACCCTTCCACTACTCTGTACAATATGGTGTACGTAGATGGGCTTAACCTTTTGGGTAAGGGTGTAATCTATATAATCAGTTCCATAGTTATTTTTAGCTTATACGATTACTTTGAGAAAAAAAGGTCTGTTTTTGGTGAAATCCCTTATTTAGTATTGACTTCTACGCTTGGTCTTTCTTTGCTTTTGTCTTCCAACAATTTGGGGATGATCTTTATGTCTCTTGAACTTTCATCCATTAGTATCTACATACTGGTTGGTATGCTAAAAAAAGATTATTTATCCAAGGAAGGTGCCTTTAAGTACCTCATTATGGGGTCTCTTGCTACAGCCACCTTTGCTATAGGTACCGCTTTTTATTATGCTTCTACGGGCACAATGTTTATAAAGGAGTATATGCAAGAAAACTCTCTGTTTATGTTAAGTATGTTTTTCTTACTTTCAGCTCTGGCTCTGAAAATTTCAGCCTTCCCTTTTCATATGTGGACACCTGACGTTTATGAATCTGCTCCTACTCCAATTGTTTCTTATTTAGCTACTGTCCCTAAAATAGTCCTTTATTTCCTTCTGGCAAAACTTGTCTTCATTTTCAGCTATACGAAAGCTTGGCTCGTATTGGTCTCTGTAATCGCTCTGGCTTCTATGTTTTATGCCAACTTTGCGGCTTACGCTCAAACTTCCTTTCAAAGGATATGGGGTTACTCTTCCATAGCACACGCGGGGTACTTTTTGTTGGCTCTAACTGTAGCAAAAAAGGAGCTAATAAATGCCCTTCTGTTTTATGTGATTGTTTACAGTTTTGCAACTGTTGGAGCTTTTACTATAATGGCAGCGCTTGAGAAAAGGCAAGGTTTTACTCACCATCTGTTAGACTATAGGGGTTTATACAAAGACAATCCTGGAATGGCGGCGCTTTTGGCACTGTTCCTGTTTGCATTTATCGGCATACCACCTATGGCACTCTTTGTAGGAAAGCTTGGCATATTGATGGGATTGGTTCAGTCTAATTTGACACCTTTAGCTATTGCTTTTGTGATTGCCAGTATTATATCCGCTGGCTACTATCTAAAAGTAATAGTTTATATGTTTCTTGAAGAGGGTGAGAGAAAGTTTACACCCGCTAAGGCTTCGGCAGGGGAAAGTATAGCGATTTTGGTAAGTGCATTAGCCGTAATTTTGCTCGGTATTTTCCCCAATATAGTTCTTAGCCTCCTAAAATGGTAAAGGCGTTTAGTGTAGGTCCACTTTCTGTAAATTGTAGTATAGTAATGGATGAAAGTACGAAGAAAGCCTTTGTTATAGATCCAGGAGCGGATGTAGAGAAGATCCTAAAAGAGCTACAAGGTTTTGAGCTTATTGGCATACTGGCGACGCACGGGCATATAGACCATGTAGGAAGGGTAAAAACTCTTAAAGAGATGTTTAATGTTCCCTTTTATATGCACAGAAAAGATGTAAATTTGATTAACGACCCCATATGGAGAGGATTTGACTCATACATAGGTGCTGACCTTCCGTGTCCAGAGCCCGATGTGTATATAGAAGAGGGCGAACATATTCAAGTAGGTAGCATAATTTTAAGAGTTTTTCACACACCTGGACACACCCCTGGTCTATGCTGCTTTTATGAAGAGAAAGAGAAAGTCATGATAGCTGGTGATTTACTATTTAGAGAAGGTGTAGGAAGATGGGATCTACCAGGGGGAAACTTTGAAGATCTGAAAAACTCACTAAAACGCATATTTAGAGAGCTAGAGGATGATGTAAAGGTTATAACGGGACACTACAGCTTCACAACTATAGGTCATGAGAGAAAATTCAATCCTTATGTGAGGGATGTTCTATGAAGATAGCCACCATAGATATTGGTTCCTACTCTTGTAGGTTAAGCGTAGCAAATGTTGAGGATGGGAAAATTGACATCCTTTACGAAGAAGGGAAAATAACATCCCTGGCTTCGAATGTGAAGGAAACTGGTATTATTAGCACTGAAAGAATGCTCGAAACCTTAGAGGTTTTAGAAGGTTTCTATAAAAAGGCAAAAGATTTGGGAGCACAAGAAATTGTAGCTGTTGGCACGGAAGTTTTGAGGAAAGCCAAGAATGCAATAGACTTTATAGAAATGGTTAAAAGCAAAATTGGGGTGGATGTTGGTATACTGTCACCCGAGGAAGAAGGTAGGCTTTCATACTTGTCTGTAGCTTATTCTCTAAAGCCAGAGGGTAAAATTTTGGTCATAGACCAAGGTGGGGGATCAACTGAGTTTGTCTTTGGAAAAGGTTTACAAATTCAAAAAGTCGTTTCCTTTCCTTTTGGGATAGTGAACCTGACTGAA
This sequence comes from Aquificaceae bacterium, assembly GCA_041641075.1. Taxonomy (GTDB): domain Bacteria; phylum Aquificota; class Aquificia; order Aquificales; family Aquificaceae; genus JBEPZA01. Next base: position 4,296 of record JBEPZA010000053.1, read on the forward strand.
GAGTTTATAAAGCATGACCCACCTACCAATTATGAACTTGAGTCTTTGAAGAACTTTCTGGATGAGCAAATAAGTAGCATTTCGACAGCAGTGGATGTTATCGTGGGACTAGGTGGAACTGTAACAACCCTTGCGGCCATACAGTATGGAATATTTCCTTACGATGGTAATAAGGTTCACGGAACTAAACTTTCTATTCAGGACATCATGCATTGGTTAGATAATCTAAGCCTTATGAAAGCAAAGGACAGAGTGTCCACATTCCCACACATAGAAGAAAAAAGAGCTACCGTGATAATCCCTGGTATACTTATATTTTACAGGGCTATGCTTTTGTTTGGTAAGAGAGAAATCTTAGTTAGCGATTGGGGACTAAAAGAGGGCATAATAGTCAACCAAGTTTTAGAAAAGCTACAAGACAATTAGAATAAAAAACGAGCTGTATTGAGAGATTTACTTCGTTTTTTTCTTTTTGGACCTTAATCTTTCTCTTAAGGTCTTTCTCTGCGGACCTTTAGAGTCAGACTTTCCTTCTGCACCACTGTATATAGCGCTCTGGAGCAATTTATCCCTTTCTTCCTTTTCTCTTTCTTCTTCTTGCATCATCTCTTCTTGAGAGCGAATTTGCACTTTTAGTATGGCGCTTATACTTTTTTCCTTAAATTCTAACATCATACTCTCAAACAATGTAAAGGCTTCTTTCTTGTATTCTATGAGTGGATCTCTAGATGCATAACCCCTTAGGTATATTCCTTCTCTGAGTCTGTCCAGCACGTGTAGGTGCTCTCTCCACAGATTATCCAGTGTGTTTAACATTATAATCTTTGAGATTTCAACAAATACACTTTCTCCGTACTCCCTCTCCTTTTCGTCCAGTATATCCAAAATCCTTTGAGTGATTGTGTCTATTAATTCTTCTTTATCTCTTACTGATGGAACTTCTATTTCTCTTGAGGATATTTCTCTGATATAGTTGGTAAAAGGTTCCATATTCCAGAGCTCTGGATCCTCTTCGGGCAAGAAAAGGTTTACTTTGTGCTCTATGATATCTCTTACGAACTCTCTTATGTAGTCCTTTATACCTTGAGACTTTAGAAGGTCCATTCTTATGCCGTATACCGTTTGACGTTGTAAGTTCATAACGTTGTCGTATTCTAGAAGCCTCTTCCTTATTTGGAAGTTCTGAGCCTCTACCCTTTTTTGAGCATTCTGTATGGATTTGGTAACAATGGAGCTCTCTATTGGTTCATATTCTGGAATTTTCAGTATTTCCATTAATTTTTTGACCTTATCTCCTCCGAATATGCGCATCAGGTCATCTTCCAGTGAAAGGACAAACCTAGACTCTCCTGGGTCTCCTTGTCTTCCTGCTCTACCTCTTAGCTGGTTATCTATTCGTCTAGACTCGTGTCGTTCTGTACCAATGACCAACAAACCGCCCAATTCTATGACTTTCTTTTTTTCTTCTTCAGTTACTTTGTATGCTTCTTCGAAGGCTTCTTTCCATTCTTCCTGCGTAGC
>JBEPZA010000054.1:0-5797 GCA_041641075.1 Aquificaceae bacterium
CATCTATACCTGGAAGCTTTGGTGTTTCTGTTAAGATAGCTGAAGGTTCAGGGAAGGTTTCTCCGTATAAGCTGTTAAAGCGTCTTGCAATCTCCCTTGTTAACTCTACATGAGGTAGCTGGTCCTCCCCTACAGGCACTCCTTGAGCTTTATAGATTAGTATATCTACAGCTTGCAAAACAGGATAACCCAAAAAACCATACGTGTCAGTTTCATAAAAATCCTTCTTTGAAACGTTCAATTCCTTTAGTAGGTCCTTCTGTATATGACCTTCAAAAGTTGAACGTATGAGTGAGTCGCTCAGATCTTCCAAAAGGCTTTCTTCCAAGGCTTCCACATCTTCCACCTTGTAAGGCAATCTACCTATGAACTCCCTTAGTATATCTCTGATACCTGCTCTAAACATAAGGTTAATGTCAGCTAACTTAAGAAGGTTATACTTTAGGTCTTTGTATGTGGGGTTCCACTCTAACCAGCTCTTTGGTGTAATCATACTAAAGAGCAAAAAAAGCTCTGCATGTTCTTTAACTTTGGATTGCACAAAAAGAACACTCTTTTGAGGATCCAATCCTAAGCTAATCCAATCTATCATCAACTCCTGAATGTTTTCCTTAAGATGCTCGGTGTTTTTATAACCTGTTGTTAATGCATGCCAATCCGCTATGAAGAAAAAAGTCTCATGTTCCTCTTGAAGTGATACCCAGTTTTTTATAACTCCAAAGTAGTGCCCAAGATGCAGTTTACCTGTGGGGCGCATTCCGCTCAGGACTCTCATACCATCTCTAAGTTAGAAAAGATGAACGAAATTTCATACTTGGCAGATTCTAAGGAATCGGAAGCGTGAATAGCATTTTTTCCCTTATCTGTGCCATACAAAGCTCTTATAGAATTTGGAGCCACTTTTCTTGCCTCCTCGCTATCGGTTGGACCTATGATTTCTCTAACTCTTGCTATAGCGTTTTCACCTTCCAATACGCAAGCTACAATGGGACCAGAACTCATAAACTCTACAAGTTCCTGATAAAAAGGTCTCTCCTTGTGGACTATGTAAAAGTTCCCCGCTTGCTCTTTTGTGAACTTCAAAAGCTTTATCGCCCTTATCTTAAAACCTTCCTCAGTAAACCTGTCGATAATTTTTCCAGTTGCACCCTTTTCAAAAGCGTCAGGTTTAATAATTATCAAAGTCCTCTCCATCTTAGCCTCCTAGTCTTTCCAGAGATCTCTTTATTGAAGCGTCTATGACAAAAGATGGCGTTTTTACCACAAATCCACCTATTATGCTTGGGTCTTCTTGAACTTCAAGGCTTATGTCCCTACCGAGTATTTTAGATACTTTCTCTCTTATCCTTTCCACTAGCTCTTTGTCTACTGGTGTAGCCACAACCAATAATCCTTTCGAAAGCTTGAGAACCTTCTCCATTTCGTATTGAAAAGCTCGCATAATCTCATTTATGAGAGGTATGAGATTGAGTTCAACGAGTTGTTTAAGTATGTCTACAGCTTCTTTGGGTAAATTGAAACGTTCAGCCAAAGCTTTAATATAACTTACCTTTAAATCGTTGCTTACCAAAGGATTGAGAATAAAGTCTCTTACTTCTTTTTCCTTTCTATAAAGTTGTGAAAAGAAGGAAATAAAATTCAGAGCGTTTTCTAAAGTTTCCCTATCCTTTGGCAGCTTGCTTATCAATAACTTTGCAGCTCTTATAGCGTTCTCTTTTTTCATTATCTTTCCTCCAATGCCTTCAAGGACTTCTCAATGTAAGACTTTTGAATTTCCGTATTTTGGAAACTTTTCTGAAGCTCTTGAACAGCTAGCTCTCTTGCTTTTGCTAGCGCATACTGATACAGCTCTTGTTTGGCTTTTTTGGTCTCTATCTCGATGGCTTCTTTTGCTTTAGCACGAATCCTTTGAGCCATCTCTTCTATTTTTTTCGTTTCTTCTTCCTCGTTAGCTTTTACCATATCCTTAACGAGCTTTAATTGTTCTGCATACCTTCTTTTTGCATCTTCGTAAGCAGCTTTGGCTTTTTCGTAGTGTTCACGAGCTTTCTTTAGCTCCTCTTCGGATGTATCTAACTTTTGGGTCAAACTCTGAAAAAACTTATTGAATGCTTGGGATATGGGTTTTCTTCCAAACCAGTAAACAATTAGCAAAAATAAGAGTATATTGAATCCTTTCCAAACTAACTCTAAAGTATGATGCCCTTCACTCATGCTGCTTCCTCCAAAATTCTCTTCACTATTAGCTGTGCTATATGTTGTATATGCGACTCTATCTTGGCTTTTTCTTCTTCGAGAGATTTTCTTATTTCTTGAGTAGCCTTCTCTATCTCCCTCTGAGATTCTTCTTCAGCTTTAGCAAGTATTTCAGCTCTTATTTTCTCTATGTTTTTCCTTGACTCATTCAATATATCGTTAGATTCTCTTTTTCCTTGTTCTAGAATATTGGATGCTTCATTCAAAAGCTTAGATGCTTCTTCCTGAAGTTTCTTTATTTCCTCTTCCATTCTCTTTATGGCGCTTTCCCTCTCTTCTATAACCCTTCCATAGGGTTTTACCAATACAAACCTGACCACAGCTACAAATACTAAAAAAAGTATTAATTGGATAAACAGAGTTATATTAGGATACATAGCTTGTTGTATTTCCATAACGTACCTCCAGGATCTTATTTTATCATACTTTCTATGTCTTTGATCATGTGTACCCTTCTTTCGTGTCTTCCACCTTCGAATTTCGTATTTAGCCATGCATCCACTATGGCAATAGCCAGATCTTCACCTATAATTCTATCGCCTAGACAAAGTACGTTTGCATCGTTGTGTTTTCTACTCATGCGTGCCATATACTCATTTAAACAAAGTGCGGCACGTATGCCTTTGAATTTGTTAGCAACTATGGACATTCCTATTCCAGTTCCGCATATCAATATTCCCATCTGTGCTTCACCTTTCTGTACACACAGAGAAACTTCCTTTGCAAAGTTGGGATAATCTGTAGAGTCTTCCGAGTGCGTACCAAAATCAAGAACCTGGTATTTATTCTCCAAAAGATGTTTTTTTATCTTCTCCTTGAGATGATATCCAGCGTGGTCCGAACCTACTGCAATTATCATTTTGTAAACGCCTCCTCTGTTAATTATATTTCACCTTTGTAATACGTCTTTCATCATATTAGATACAACTACCCTATCTTCTTTTACTTCTAGTACTATCTCCTTCACGAAGGGCACGTATAGTTTATCTTCATCTAAAACTAAAAAAACATAAGGTTGTGATTCGTAAATGCCAGTTACTTTGCCAAGCTTTGTGCCATCTTCTGTATAAACATCTAAGCCTTCCAATTCAAAGTAGTAATACTCCCCTTTTTTCTTTTTGGGGAGATGTTCTTTTGGTAAAAAAACTTTAGCGGAAGCTACTTTTGAAGCACTCTCAATACAATCTATATGGTGTAGCTTTATGATCAAATCCTTTCCGTGCGCTTTTAGTGATTCTATACTAAAAGTTACGAACTCACCTGTTTTCTTTTGTAGAAAGATGTTTTTTATTTTTTTCCAATGTCTCTTGTCCAAGTAAGGTTCAAGCCTTATCCATCCACTCAAACCGTAGGTGCCTCTAAACTTTCCAACAATCACCATTTGAGATTGGTCATATTTTGCTTCACCTTTTCGCATACTTTAATTTAAATTAATACATTTTAAGGAGGAAAAAATATGCAAGAACAAGAAAGGATGCCTACTTGGGAAGAAGTGGAAGCTGTATTGGATGAAATAAGACCAGCCCTTAGGTTTGATGGCGGAGATGTAGAGCTTGTAGATATAAAGGACGATGGCACCGTTCTTGTTAGAATGGTAGGAGCTTGTTCAGGCTGTGGTATGTCTGTTCTTACTCTAAAGGCTGGAATAGAGAGGGCTCTAAAAAACAGGTTCCCTCAAATAAAGGAAGTGAAGGACGTCAACATGGACGTCCCAATGAGCTTTGGCTTTTAGTGCCCGTGGTGCATCTTCATCATGCCGGCGCCTTTTTTGACAGGTGCCGTTACCTTTACCTCTCCCGATTTTTCGAACTTCAAGGTTATGTCAACGCTCTCACCTTCTTTCAGAGGCTTGTTTAAGTCTATCAACATTATGTGAAGACCACCTGGCTTGAGTTCCGCTTTGCCACCAGCTGGAACCTCTATCGCTCTTACCTTTCTCATTTTACCATCTACAGTTTCGTGGAGCTCTGTCACTTTGGAGGCGCTATTGGAAGCATCTATAAGTCTGTCCGGTTCGTTACCAGTGTTTTCTATAATCATGTAAGCAGCGGACATCTTTGAGGTTGGTGGAACTTCTCTGACCCACGCATCCTTTACAGTTATCTTAGGCGCCGCAAAAACTACGCTTGCAAGTAATAGACCAAATACTGTAGCTTTCATGTTAACCTCCTACAAAAAGAGTTGTTGTTTTTATATTATATTGACGTGAATTTAAAAGTCAATCACAGTTGAAACCTCTGAGAAGGTTTGATTTATACCGGTCCGGCGGGAGTCGAACCCGCAACCTTGGGATCCGTAGTCCCACGCTCTGTCCAGTTGAGCTACGGACCGTTATACTATAATATTATAAACTTTCAGGAGGATAAGCATGGACGTAAGTAAGATACCCGCAGGCAAAAACCCACCCACAGATATTTATGTAGTAATAGAGATTCCTCAGGATAGTGGTATAAAATACGAACTCGATAAAGAAAGTGGAGCTATATTTGTAGATAGATTCTTGTTTACAGCTATGCATTATCCCTTCAATTATGGCTTTATACCTCAGACACTAGCGGATGATGGAGACCCTGTGGACGTTTTGGTAGTATCTAGATACCCTGTAGCTCCTGGAAGCGTAATAAGGTGTAGACCTATAGGTGCTCTACAGATGAAGGACGAGGAAGGAATAGACACAAAGTTGATAGCAGTTCCACACTCCAAAGTAGACCCTACTTACGATAAAGTAAACTCTGTATCGGATTTGCCAGAGATTTTGTTAAACAGAATAAAGCACTTTTTTGAACACTACAAAGAGCTAGAACCAGGTAAGTGGGTGAAGGTAGAGGAATTTAAAGGGGTAGACTTTGCATTGGAAGAGATAAACAAAGGCATACAGAATTTTAGAAACACTAAATGACGAACATTATAGAAAAAGCCAAAAAAGTAATAGATATACAAATAGAGGAAATTTCAAGGCTCAGGGATAAGTTAGATGAAAATTTCGAAAAGGCTGTTAATTTAATACTCAATTGTAAAGGTAAGGTTATAACTACAGGTATTGGTAAATCGGGTCACATAGCCCGTAAAATTGCTTCAACTTTTGCGAGTACTGGCACACCCGCTTTTTTTCTTCATCCCTCTGAAGCTCTTCACGGCGACCTTGGTATGGTAGACGAAAAAGATATAGTAATAGCACTATCCAACAGTGGAGAATCGCAGGAAGTTTTGCAAATAATCCCTTATCTGAAATTTTTGGGGGTTCCCCTAATTTCTATAACCAACAACCCTTCTTCTGAGCTTGCAAAAAGGTCTGATGTGCATATGAGCTTGCATGTAAAAAAAGAAGCGTGTCCTTTAAATGTGGCACCCACAAGCTCTACAACATGCGCTCTGGTTTTGGGAGATGCTTTGGCGATGGTTGTTTTGGAACTAAGAGGTTTTACTCAAGAAGCTTTCGCTTTGAGACATCCAGGTGGAGCTTTGGGAAGAAAGCTAAAGAAGGTCATAGATCTTTACCATACTGGTCAAGAGATACCTCTGGTTGGAGAGTTGGACAGTA
>JBEPZA010000055.1:0-5743 GCA_041641075.1 Aquificaceae bacterium
CGAATTAAAACTACCAGTGCGGTCCTAATTGGTATAGAGCCCGCTCCAGAGACGGCTTAGACAGAACCCTTTTGGACTCGAAGGTAAAAGAAACCATCCACCAAATACCTGATGCAGAAATTCAGGACTGGAAAGAGTTTGAGTAGCTTATAAACTCGCTGTATCTCTAAAATATGTTGATAACTTTGTGTTACATAGAGACGCCAAAACTTGTATAATTATAACTCATGAGGTTTATCATGTTAAAGTATTTACCGGTTTTATTCGTATTTCTGTTTGCATCTTGTGCAAGTGTAGTTACCGCCCAAAAGGTTAATTTAAACAAAAACTTAACATACACTGTATTGCCTTTTGTCAACTACACACAAACTCCTAAGGCAGGATTTGCGGCGCAGTCTGTAGTTGGCGGAGTGCTTAGCTCAAAAGGCTACAAGGTAAATCTGCTGGATAGCGAAGAAATAACGTCAGAGAGAGAACTGGCGGACCTCATCAAGAAAGTCCCTAAAGATACCGATATTATAGTAACGGGGTACGTAAACGAATGGAGATACAAAACGGGTATAGATGGAGAACCCGCGGTGAGTTTAACCATAAAGTTTATAGATGCAAAAACTATGGAAACTGTATATTCAGCAGTGCTCTCTAGAAGCGGATGGTCCTATGAGTCATTGGGTGTTGTAGCCCAAAGACTCATATCCAGCATACTTAATGAATAAAACTTTTTTATTCATTGAGTTAGCCATTCTCTATTTATTAATCATAGCACTTTTGCATACTCTTCTTGGCAAAGAGGCTTTTCTTATGAACTTGCAGCCTAATATATATTTGATTGCTTACATAGCACTCATACTTTACAGCGGGACTTTAGCTTTAGCCTTAGGTATAACGGAGTATTTTGTAGCCCATCTTTTACTTTACAGAACCTCTCCAGAAACGAGGGATATATATACCTTAATAGTATTTGGTGCTTTGTCGCTTTTTTTGTATTTGTTAAACAACAAAAATATAACTCTGTTGCAAGAGACAAACGATTACCTTCAAGAAAAAATGGATGAGTTTCTTAGGAATTTTTACTTACTTAAAGTAGCATACGAACAAACCTTTAAGAGCTATATGATAAACATGTCTATAAGGGATATACTGGGGGAGCTCAAAAGCAAGTGTATTGAGACATTGCAGAAAGGAGATAATAACTTTGGTTCGTCATATCAAATGCTAGCAAGCATACTTTTTAACGAGTTTAATGTGAGATCCTTTGCCATATACAATAAGAATCCCAAAGGTGATTACGAAAAAGTATTCTCTACGGATAACTACCACGAATTGCCAACTCCCATTTGGAAAGACATCCTAGAGAAACTTAGGTTTAGTTCCATAATTAAGGCTGCAGATATAGATTTGGAAACCGCCGGCTTTCTTGCTTGTGTGCCGGTCGTAGATAGAAATGGTAGTCCAAACATGTTTCTTATAATTCAACAGATGGAGTTTAGATCTTATAACTTAGAGAACCTACAGTTGATAGGAATAGTCCTTTCCTATTTTTACCGATACACGTATGGCTACTCAAATTTGATAATTCCAGAGCTCGGAGAAGAGTTCAATAAGGATCTTGAGATGTGTATAAATCTAAAGAGAAAGTATAACATGAACAGTACAATAGTTATTATAAGAAGCTTAGACTTACCCATCGATTTTTCAAAAGAACTTTACGAATACATAAGAAAATACACACGTTCCTTGGATACTATATCCATCCATAACAATAAGATGATTGTTCTATTGAACCTAACAAACGTTAATCAAGCCATGTCTTACGTAGATAAGATAAAAAACCTAATAAATAAAGACTGGACTATAGATGTAGAGAAAAACTTGGATTTTAAGCTGGTACCAGTCACTACAGATGTGGAAAAACTAAGGTTTTTGGTGGGAACCAATGAACAGTAAAATAACTACGTATATTTTCTTCTTCGAAAGTTTAGCACTAGTTAACTCTTTGGTTATGCCTGCTGGGTATAAAATACTAACCTACTACATAATTCATTCAATACCATCGGCTCTTTCTGCATACACAGCCTACGTTGGTATGCCCAAGAAAAAAAGAGATAAGAAATCAGTGATACTATTTTTCTTCATAGCTTTTTACCTAGGAACAGTAGGGATAATAGCAGTCCTATTGATAGCGTATTTTTTGTTAAGGATATCTAAAAATCAGGTGTCCTACAATTACGAGCTGGTAAATTTGGACTTACTTTTGGACACCCAGACAATAAATAGCCCTAAATGGGGCGAAGGGAGAGTTAGGAAGATTCTATCCAAAGGAAATGCGAATGTAGAGGAGAAACTACTAGCCTTAAAGATAATAACGAGCAGTATAGAGAACTTGCCATTTGTTTACAAATTTTTGAATGAACCAGATGACAGTAGACTCTATGCTTATTCATTTTTAAGTTCCTTGGAGAAACTTTACCAAAACAGAATAAGCTCTCTAGAACAAAGGGTCAAAGAAGACGAAGATCCAAATTTACTCGTTAAGCTAGCGCAAACTTACTATGAATTTATAATCTCCGGTTTAGTAGTGCCAGAGCTTAAGGAATTTTATATCAAAAAAGCATTAGATACTTTGGAAAGAGCTTACTCCAAATTAGGTAAGAGGGAAGACGTCATACTCCTGATGGGTAAAATCTATAAATCTCTAGGTGATATGGAAAAGGCTTCTACCTTGCTCTATGAAGTCTACAGATACAATCCAACTTCTGACAACGCAATCGAACTATGCGAATCACTCTTTAAATTAAAGAGATACGAGGAAATAAAACGTATATTCAGAGAACTTACAAGCAGGGTTTCCTACACTAACAAGCTTCCAATAGTGAAGGTGTGGGTAAATGAAGAACGTTGATGTCTTGCTTCTTTGCGAGGGAACTTATCCATATATAGGTGGTGGTGTATCTTCTTGGGTGCACACCTTAGTTAATGGTCTTAGAGATTTTACCTTCGGGGTAATATTCATTGGAGCGCTGAAGGAGATGTACGGAGATATGAGGTATAAAATACCGGAAAATGTTACTTTCATAGAAACTCATTTCCTCTTTGAGAAAGAAGACTTACCAACACCACACAGAAAACGTATGGGAAAAGAGAACATAAAGGAAGTTAGAAAGCTTGTAGAGTGGTTTAAAACAAGAGACGGAACAAACAAATACACCATCGAAAAAATATACGAACTACTGAAGAGAGTAAAATTGGAAGATTTTTTGTATTCCGAAGAATCATGGGCTTTTATTACGGAAGAGTATTTTAAGAATGCCGATAGCATTCCCTTTGTGGACTACTTCTGGACCCATAGGAATATGCATATACCCATCTGGCGTGTTCACAAAATAGCACAGCAAGTGAAAGATAACTTTACCATAATTCACAGTCCATCCACGGGTTATGCTGGATTGTTAGGTGTCTTCCTAAAGTCCAAAACTGGCAAGCCTTTGATAATCCATGAGCATGGAATCTACGTAAAAGAAAGAAAATTGGATATATCTATGGCTGACTGGATAAAAGAGTACACAGGGCTCAATACCTCTAAATGGGAAGAGAGTTACCTGAAAAAGTTATGGAGTAACTTCTTCTTTGGTATTAATGCTCTAATTTATGACCAGGCGGATTTAATACTCTCCCTATTCAGGGGAGCACAAAAAATTCAAATAGACCTCGGTGCCAACAGAGAAAAAACCGATATCTTACCAAATGGTGTAGATATAAAAGCTTTTGAGAAATGTTTACTAAGCCGTCCCCAAAGTATCCCTAAAGTAGTAGCTCTTATAGGAAGGGTAGTGCCTATAAAGGACGTAAGGACGTATGTAATGGCTTGCAAGGTCTTCTTGGAACGTATGCCTGATGCCGAGTGTTGGATTGTCGGTGGAGAAGACGAAGATCCCGAGTATGCACAATCTTGCAAAGCACTTGCAAAGAGTATAGGTGTATGGGAAAAAGTTAAGTTTTTAGGATTCCAAAATGTTAAAGAAATTTTCCCAAAAATTGGCTTATGCGCTCTCACTTCAATCAGTGAAGGTTTACCCTTGACAATTCTTGAAGCTTTTGCTTCGGGTGTTCCTGTCGTTGCAACAGATGTAGGAGCGTGCAGAGAGCTTATAGAAGGTGGACTGAACGAAGAAGATATAAGCATAGGTCATGCTGGTATAGTGGTCCCCCCTGGCAATCCTTATGAAGCTGGAATGGCTTTCTATAAATTGCTTTCTGACGAAAGCTTGTGGAAAAAATACCAAGAAGCCGCTCTAAAGAGAGTTAAAAAGTTCTACAGTTTGGACATATTTCTAGATAATTATAGAAAGGTATACAAGAGGTTTATGGATGGCAGGAATAGGGTTTGAACTAAGAAAGCTTATCTCTAAAGGTAGGTTTATAGGACTCTTTTCAGCTTTTGGATACTCCTATATACTAAGCTCTGGACCCGTGATTATATCCATACTGAGCATCATATACACGGGCTTTATTTACTATAACTTATTCGGTGATTCTGTTAGACAGTTTCAGGTTGTGGTAACTCATATAATAGCCTACACTCTCATAGTTTCGGGTCTATATCAGCTCATGTTTACTAGGTATGTGGCGGATAGGCTATTTGAAGAACAAAAAGAAAAGGTGGTGCCAAATCTAAATGGAGTATTGATAGTTGTATCGTCCATATTATTTATATTCAGCTTCCTGTACTCAATAGTATTTTTAGAAGATTTAAAATTTCCTTTCTCACTAATATTTATATCTACATCGATAATCACAGGAATGAACTGGATTCTTAACACGCTACTTTCTGGGCTTAAAAACTACAAGTGGATCTTTATTTCTTTTGGATTATCCTACGCATTGGTTTTTATATTGGCTTATCCACTAGGAAAACTTTTAAATATAGATGGTCTTATACTGTCTTTCACACTTGGTCAAAGTGTCCTTTTTGTTATGCTATATTCTCGGGTTCTGATAGAGTATAGTTATACAAGATTAGTAGACTTTGAATTTTTATCTAGGAAAAAAAGCTTTTATTCTTTGGCATTTACGGGGTTTTTTTACAATCTTGCTTTGTGGATAGACAAATTCGTTTTTTGGTATAGCCCGCTTACTGGACAGCAGGTATTAGGACCTTTTTACGCATCGGTGGTTTATGATATACCTATATTTCTTGCATACCTAAGTATAACTCCTGCTATAGCTATAATGACCATTCTTTTAGAGGGATACTTCTCAAGAGAGTATGAGGAGTATTACTCAATGGTAGTAAAAGGAGGCAGATTAGGTAAACTATATGAAAAGGCTATTAAAATGGCAGAATTGGCAAAGGACACTATTATATACACATTAATTTTTCAGATTGGGTTTAATGCCTTAATATTGAGTTTCGCCGAAGATCTGTTTTCTCTATTTAATCTCCCACTTACGTATATCCCCCTCTTCCGCATACAGTTGGTTGGTACTACGCTTCAGGTATGTTTCGTAATAGTTTTAGCTTTGCTATTCTACTTTGACAAAAGAAGCGAAGCTGCTATTCTTTCCTTTGTGTACTTTTTATCGAATTTATTGATTTCTTTTCTCACTATTAAGATTGGACCTTATTACTATGGATATGGTTTCGCTATCTCCAGCTTAATTTCTTTAATTCTTGGTATAATATACCTAAAGCAATTTTTAGAAAGGATTCACTATGAGACTTTTGCTCTTCGTCGTTAGTCTC
>JBEPZA010000056.1:0-5586 GCA_041641075.1 Aquificaceae bacterium
TAATTGAGTTGTCGCTTGCTGCTGGGCCTGCTGTTGAGTAGTCTGTTGTACAAAAGTACCTCCACTTAAAACAAGCCCAGCTTCTGATCTCAGTGGTTCTATCAATTTAATAAATTCCTCTGGACTTATGTACTTAAGATAGAAAATTTTAGTAACAGGTCTCCTTTCTTTTGGTTTTTCTGCTAAAAAGTTGCCAAATATACTTTCGTATCTCTTGATATTATCTATAGAGTCAGTTATTATCAAAGCATTAAAAGTTTCTACGGGTGTGAATAGTGTATCCTTTGTCTTGTACTTTTCTAGGATCTGAATTGCTTCATTTAAACTTATGCCCTTAAAGTAAAACACCCTAGTTTCCCTATCCAAGGGAGCAATTTTTTCTGCGATAGCTCTAATATCTTTGGATATAGATTCCAACCTTTTTATATTTCTCTCTTCATCTCTTACGAATATCAATCCAGCCGTCCTGTCTACCACTATCTCTGCAGTTGGGCTCACCCTTTCCTTTAGGAAACTTATTATTTGATTTACTTGTGTATCAGATAAACCTTTGGTACTTATGGTTATTTCGCCAGCTTTTGTTATTCTAAAAACCTTCTGGTTTACAGGCACTGCTATTAAGTTGTATTCTCTGAGTATTATGTTTATGGCTTCGTTCACTGATATAGGTCTGTTGACGCTTATACTAACCGTCTTTTGTAGATCCTGGGAAATAGCCGGATCCAATACTATACCTATACCTGCTGCTTGTGATAATGCTTTGAGAACAGTTTCCAACTTTACGTTTTCAAACTGCATTTCCCTTATTGTCTGTCCCTTTACATAACTAATCAGCAATAAAAGTAGTATGAATATGTACGATAACTTCCTCATCTTTTCACTGCCTCATCTGACTTCCTTAGAAACTCTTTGGGATTTCTTACTGTTTTCACCAACCTTACAGAACCATCCTTCTCCTCAGTTACTATATAGTTTTCAATTTGTGTTCCTCTTTGAATAATTATGTATCCCACAGTATTTTCCAAGCTTCTAAAAGGCTCCTGCGCTACCGACAGAGAAACAAAAGCCAAAATAAAAAACTTTAGCATTTTCATCACACACCTCCCTTCTTTAGGTTTATAATAATAACTAGCTCAGCTTGCACAGAATCTCCATCGGTATTTTTCATAGAAATAGAAAGAGGGTATGATATAAAATCACCCTTACTTAAGCCATCTAAGAAAGCTCTTATATTTCTGAATCTTCCTGTTAAGTTAATGGATGTCTCTACCTTGTAATACGTAACCCCTGCTTGGACGCTTTGCTCAGTTTTTTGTTGTTGTGGTTGCTGTTGCGTAGGTGTTTGTTGAGAGGTCACCTGTCCTGACAGTTCTCTAACAATTTTTCTATCATCAATACTTTCTACAACGTATGTAACTTCTTGAGGGGACCCCATTTTTAAACTAAGTATTGTTACTCCACTTCTACTGGCTAAAGTTGTTATATAGTTGATTACCTTTCCCATATCCTTTTCTGTGGGTATGCTACCTACTAATTGATTCAATTCCTGCTCTTTCGTTGCCAACTCTTGCCTCAGTGCCTCTTCCTGTTTCCTCAAACTTTCCAATGGATCTGTGTATAAAGATGATTCCAGTATTTTTAGGGACCTCTCTTCATCTTGCCTTTTTGAGTCTAATCTAGCAATTTCGTCTTTTAGCGGCACAATCATTGAAATCCATAAATAACCGGACAATAGTATAGGCAAGATAAATAGTATTAGGTTTTTTTGCCATGATGGTAAATTTCTAAATTGCTCGCTTAATTTTTCTATCATTTACCTCTCCTAAGGCTTAATTTCTTGTATTAGCTTACTCTCCAAATTTAAATTAGCAGAATAGTAAGCAAAGCCATGTTGTCCAATTTTTCTCTCCACGTTTGTTATGTAGTATCTGGAAGAATAAGCTTTTGCTAAGTTGCCATAAGATCCTATAGCATTTGGGTCGAGGGACGCGAATTTTATTTCTGTGGATAGGCTGTTGCTGTTAAAGTCAATAACTTGTCTATACTCGTAAATCCAGGTATTGTTTGGAATTCTAGTGGTATACAAGTTTAAGTGGTTTTTAAATGGTGCGTAGTAATTCTTTAGACCTATTAGAATATCTTTACTGCTCTCAATTTCATTTATCTTAGACTGAAGGGATTTAATGCTTTCTTGTATCTGCCTTTCACTCTCCAATAAGCCTTTTCTCTGAGCTTCTAACTGTGCTTTTCTTACCTTAATTTTTTCCAAGCTTTCGTTCAAGGTATTTTTTTCATTTGATAACCTCAAGTAGTATAAGCCATTTAATACGAGTACTAACCAAAGAATCGCGGACAAATAGTATATATTTAATGCACCTTCTAACTTGAGAGTCTTTAAATTTTGCAATTTTGAAATTTCTGTAGGAACTGAGGTCTTCGCTTTTTCTTTTTTAACAAGGTTAATTTTTATCATTCTTCTCTTCCCCTTATACATAATATATACGGAATTAAAAATCCTGGCTTAAGATTCGGGAGATCCAAAAGCCCTATTATGGGTAAGTTTTCCATAATTATATCTAACATTTCCTTCTCTTCAAGAATTGGTCCAGCAAGATATACATTTAAGATATCACCTACCACTAGATAGTTTCTCACTTCTGCAAAGAAGTTCTCTAAAATTTCCATATCTTGGGTCTTTATGTAAGCATCGAGATTTATATGCATAAAAGAGTAGTTTACAAAGTTACCTGTATAGCTTACAAGAACGAAGTAGTCATAATCCACGTAGAGCATAGAAAAAGGCTTTGGCAAGTTTTCCATGAGTCCATAATCGATTAGAGCAACGATTTCGTAATCCAATATTTTTAAGTTTAGACCGGCACCTTCTATTAGTTTTTGCATGTTGTTTACTACATCCTTCCTTGCAAAGACTATCACAACACCTATATTCTTTCCATCCGCTTCCTTCATTATGTAGTAGTCGTAAAATGAATCTTCTCCTATTTCCGCTTGTTTTCTTTTAACAGTCCAATCTATGGAGGTGATAAGCTCTTTCCGACTCAACGTTGCTGGATACCTAACGTATTGGAGAAAACCATCATTCGTATTCAATACAGAAATTACATCTCTTCCTGCAAGGTTATACTTGTTTACATACTCTCTTAGTATCTTTTGTTTTTCTTTTATATCACTGTTTTCCCATAAATGGAAGATAGGTTCGAATTTAGGCTCCAAGTTATCATTCAGCTCCAAAATCCTTAGAGACCTGTCAGTTATCTGCAGAGCCAAGGAAGTGTTGATTTTTTTCTTCCTCAAAAAAGAAAGCACACCGAAGTTGGGTAAATTAAATTTGGGAAGGCTCAGCTTCATACAGAGTCGCTCCTCTATTTTTTATTATTTTCATCGCGCTCCCATCTTGGCTTCCACCTCTGATATGACTAACGTAGTCTTTATAACTGAGTCTGGATTTAGAGATATGCTGTCTATACCTTCTTCTACAAGAAAGATGGCAAACTCTGGAAAGTCCGAGGGTCCTTGTCCGCATATTCCTACTTTCTTGTTATACTCCTTCGCTGTTTTTATGAGTTGAGAAATTAGACGTTTTACTGCTTCGTTCCTTTCATCATACAGGTGTGCTATGAGCCCTGAATCTCTATCCAAACCCAAAGTAAGCTGAGTGAGGTCATTGGAACCTATTGAGAAGCCATCAAATATCTGAGCAAACTTGTCAGCAAGTACCATATTGCTAGGAAGCTCTGCCATTACGTAAACTTCTAGATTGTTATCGCCTTTTCTTAAACCATACTCTTGCATAACTTGGAGCACTTTTTCACCTTCCTCAGGAGTTCTGCAAAACGGCACCATAACCTTTACGTTTGTAAGACCCATCTTATTTCTTACTCTCAAGATTGCCTGACACTCTAGACCAAAAGCGGTTTTGTAAATATCCGAGTAGTACCTAGATGCCCCACGCCATCCGAGCATAGGGTTTTCTTCTTCTGGCTCAAAGAGCTCTCCACCTATTAAGCCCTTGTATTCGTTGGACTTAAAATCGGAGAATCTAACTATCACAGGGTTTGGATAGAAAGCTGCTGCTATCTTCGCTATACCGTAAGATAACTTTTTAACGAAGTACTGTGCTTTATCCTCATATCCAAATGTAAGACCATCCACTTCCTCTATAAGTCTTCTTAGATTTATGTTCCTTTTTTCTTTACCTTTGGCAAGTTTTTCCTTGAGACTTGCAGGAGCGTGTGCGTAGATTATAGACATTAAGACGTTCCCTTTATCATCAACTAACTTTTTATCAATTAGATCTTCATAAAGCTTCCTTATATCCTCGTAGTGGAGCAAAGCTAAAGGATGAATTTTTATATAGTTTGCTATTATAAACTCCTCACGTGCAAGCCCTACACCATCATTGGGGATAAATGAATACTTAAAAGCAGATTCAGGATTTCCTACGTTCATCATTATCTTTGTCCTTAGCTTGGGTAATTGATTTAAGTTTATCTCTTCAATTTCATATGGAATGTAACCTTCGTAAACATAACCTATTTCTCCTTCAGCGCACGAAACAGTAATTTCCATATCATTTTTTAATACTTCTGTAGCTTTGTGTGTTCCAACTATCGCTGGTATTCCCAGCTCTCTCGCTACTATAGCGGCGTGGGCTGTTCTTCCTCCTCTATTGGTTATAATTGCCGACGCTTTCTTCATAATAGGTTCCCAATCAGGATCCGTTATATCCGTGACTAAAACATCCCCATCCTTGAAACGGACGGCATCCTTTAAATCATGAATAATACAAACTTTTCCATGAGCGATTTTTTCGCCTACAGCTATCCCACAAAGGATCCTACTTTTTTCCCTGTCTTCTACACTGGTTTTAAACTTGTAGACTTTTAGCACGTTGCTTTCTTTGCGTGAATGAACGGTTTCGGGTCTAGCTTGAACTATAAATAACTCATTCAATATACCATCCTTCGCCCACTCTATGTCCATGGGCGTCCATCTACCATTTTTCTTTGAGTAATAATCTTCAATGAGCATTCCCCATTTGGCAAGTTTAAGAATTTCGTCGTCCGTGAGAGCGAAGCGCTTCTGGTCCGATAGTGGCACGTTAACGAGCTTGGTTCTTTCGTTGCCTGCTCCATACACGAGTTTCCTGTCTTTCCTACCTAATTTTTTCTCTATAATTGCCGAGTATTGCGCTTGAAGTGTTGGTTTAAAGACCATATACTCATCGGGTGTTACTGCTCCTTGAACCAAAAGCTCTCCTAAACCATAGGTGGCGTTTATAACAACAACATCCTTGAAACCCGATTCGGTATCTAAGGTAAACATAACTCCTGATGCTCCCATATCGGATCTAACCATCTTTTGAACACCCATAGCTATCCCTATCTTAAAGTGGTCAAAACCAAAGGATTCTCTGTAGGAGACAGCTCTATCTGTGAACAAAGAGGCAAAGCCGTTTTTCACTGCGGTTAGCACGTTCTCAGCTCCGACCACATTTAGATAGGTGTCCTGTTGACCTGCAAAAGATGCATTAGGTAGGTCTTCCGCTGTAGCTGATGATCTTAC
>JBEPZA010000057.1:0-5486 GCA_041641075.1 Aquificaceae bacterium
GTATGGATACATTAGAGTAAGCTTTCATTAAGTTTTCATCTGCAGAAAAAACTCCGTGCCCTCTAACAATTACTAAATTGGAACTTGTAAGTTCTTGGGCAACGTAGTAAGCTAATTCTTTGCTTCCTGACTCATAATCTTGTATAACTTTTACGCTACCTAAGAGTGTTTTACCCTCTGAGTCTACAAATTCTATTGTATCTTTCTCAAAGGATAACTTTATTACGCTAATAGGGTGTGCGTGGACTATAGCCTTATGATTTGTCCTTTTGTAAATTTCTCTGTGAACTATGAGTTCAGAAGAAGCTCTTTTGTCTAGAGGTCCTTCTTTGTTTATGTCTACACATATAAGGTCATATGGTGTTAGTAGGTTTAGGTGTGCCTTAGTTCTAGTTATAAGGATTTTATTGCCAATTCTTACTGATATGTTGCCAGCTCTTGCATCCACGAGTCCTTCTTGGAAGAGAAGATGTCCAATTTCTATTAACTTATTTGCAAAGTATCTCATTCAATTACCTCTAAGAAGGCGGAGTGAATGTTTTTTTCTGCGTTTTTAAATCTCACTGTTACTCTTTCGTCACAGATAGCTACTACTACTCCTTCGCCAAATAACTTATGAAGAACTCTAGCACCTATGGAAATTTTCTTTGTATTACTTAGTTCTGGCATATAACTGGTCTTTCTTTCATAGTTGGAATTGTAATTTCTTTTTATTGATGAATCAGATTTTACGTGTGCAAAAGAAAAAATATCCATATTCAAAAGATTTTTAGGGATTTGCGTCAAAAACCTGCTTGGTTTTTTCGTTGCATCTTTTACATAACTAACGTAGAGCTTTTCCTTTGTTCGTGTAACAGCTACATAAAAAAGTCTTAGCTCTTCTTCGATGTTGCCTTCATAGATTTTTTTGTCATGTGGTAGTATGCCATCCTCAAATCTGGGCAAGAACACAATTGGAAACTCAAGACCTTTGCTTGCGTGTATTGTCATAAGCTGCACTCTATCACCTTGTTCATCTTTATCAAGATTTAAAGAAACATCTGAGACCAAATCATCTAAGGTATAGCCTTCTTCGTATTTTTGCTCAATGTATCTTAGAAGTTCATTTACGTTTTCGTATCTTTCTTGATAATCCTTTTTGTATTCATTTGCCAAGTATTCCCAAAAATTTATACTCTCCAAAAAGAGCCTTAAACTTTCATAGTATCTGTCTAGTCCATTTTTAAGTTTTTTGAGTTTTTGCAAAAACTCATAAAGATTTTGGGCCACGGTTGGTCTTAACTTCCTTAATCTTATTGCATCTAAACTCGATACAAGGTAATTGTCTTTGTTCAACTCTTTTATTACTCTTATTGATTCTTCTCCTATACCTCTGGATGCGACTCTTATGCTTCTTTCGAACGCTATTGAGTCGTTAGGATTTACCAAAAGTCTTAAAAAAGCCAAAATATCCTTAATTTCTGATCTTTCAAAGAATCTTACTTGACCGACTACAGAGTAGGGTATGTTGTTATAGTTTAGAACTCTTTCTATGGTATTGGTTACGTATCCCACTCTTACAAGTATTGCTATATCGCCGTAATTATAGTAACGTTTTAGTTCCTTTATACATCCTGCTATCCATAGGGCTTCCGCCTCTTCGTTCTGAAACTCCTTTACGAGGGGTTTCTCACCTTCTACGTTCTGAGTCCTCAATTTGGGAATAAGTTTCTTCCAAGGTGCTCTTGAATTTTCCAATATGGCGTTTGCTAAGCTGATTATGGCTTTTGTTGATCTGTAATTATCCTCTAGCTTTATTATATCCGGATTAAAATCTTCCATAAACTTTATCACGTTATCTGGTTTTGCGTAACGCCACTCGTATATGCACTGGTTTGGATCACCTACTACGCATATATTTTGTCTTGCTAGCATTCTAATAATTTCGTATTGTATAGTGTTTGTATCCTGAAACTCGTCAACAAGTATGTAATCGAAACTTTCCCTCCAAAAGCGAGGTTCCGATTTAATTATTTCTAGGGCAAAAAATAGCATAGTGCTAAAGTCCACGTAATTTTTTTCCTTTAAAATTTGTAAGTATTCGTTAACTATGTTTTCGAGGGAATTGTCTGTGTGAGTGGAAAGAGCTTCTAGTTTAGAAGATATATAAAGCTTTACCTTATCTAAGAATTTTGGGTCATAATCTCTTAACTTTAAGATACTTTTTAAGATACTGTTTTTGTCACCTTCATCTAGCACCGTTGGGTAAGACTTGTAACCTACCAAGCGATAGTTATTCTTGAGTATTCCCAAAGCAAACGAATGAAATGTTCCTACATTCTTAAGTTCTATACCTATTTTTTGTCTTATTCTTTTCTTTAATTCCTCTCCAGCTTTGTTTGTAAAGGTTATCACTAAGATCTTTTTTGGGTCTATTTTATGTACCTTTATTATGTGTTCCACTTTATGTGTGATAGTTTTTGTTTTACCGGATCCTGCTCCAGCTATTACGAGTAGAGGTCTCCCAAAATGCTCTACGGCTTTTTCTTGAGATGGATTTAGCATCCGTCATATTTTAACATTTAACAAAGTATAGGTATATACTAGTAAAATTATGGACATATTAACAGTTATAGGCATAATAGGAGGGTTGGTAGCTCTTCTTATAGGTGCTTTATTGAAAGGTGTAAACATACTCTTTTTATTACAACCAGCTGCTTTTATGGTAGTTGTGCCAACAACTCTATTCGCAAGCCTGATAACTGTTCCTATATCAAAGTTCTCACTTATAGTAGAAGGTCTGAAGATGGCATTCGGTGGAGCAAAAAATAGTCTAATTGATACAAAAAACGAACTTGTAGAGCTTGCCAATGTAATAAGAAAAGAAGGAGTGCTTGCACTAGAGACCAAAGCGGAGGAGATAACTGACCCCTTTTTAAAACGTGCTATAGATCTTATAGTTTTAGGGGTTGATGAACATCTATTTGAAGAAAGCCTGGAAGCGGATATAGCTAAGGTTGAAGAGGATATGGAAATAGCTATAGAGTACTGGAAAAACTCTGCTGAAAGTGCGCCAACCTTCGGTCTAGTTGGAGCAGTCTTTGGTTTGATGAAAGCTCTGAGGAGTCTTGATAATCCACAGGAATTAGCCAGTGGCATATCCGCAGCTTTTGTTGCCACTGTTTACGGAATAGCTTCTTCCTATTTGATCTTTGGACCTTTGAGCAAAAAGATAAAAATTAGAGCGAAAGAGGAGATTTTGAGGATGTATATGATAATAGATGCTGGGAAAATGATGATAAAGGGTGAAAATCCGAGAATTATAGAGGAAAGGCTTAACAGTTATGTAGAGGTTAAGTAATGGTTAAGAAGAAAAAATGTCCCCAGGAAGTTTCAGAAAGATGGGCAATACCTTACGCGGATTTTTTAACGCTACTTTTGTGCCTTTTTATAGCACTTTTCGCTATTTCTCAAGCTGGCAAACAGGCAGCGATGGAATACGCTGCTGCTTTCGCAAGGGTATTTGGTCTAAAATTGGTTCCTTTTGAAGATACATTACCAAAACAGATACTACCTCAACCTGTAATTCCCAGAATCCAACCCACAGAAAAGGGAAAGAGGATACAAAGACAGATTCAGGAACTACAGCAAATACTAGAAAAAATGGGTCTTAGTGGAGCTGTTAGGATTGAGTACGAAGCTATTGGTGTAAGAATAATCCTTCAGGAAAGGGTTCTGTTTGATCTTGGTAAAGCAGATATAAAGCCTGAGTTCTATCCTGTACTTGAAAGACTTTACGAAGTAATATCGTCTATTCCAAATCCCATAGAAGTGGAAGGACATACGGATAACATTCCCATATCAACAGAAAAGTACCCTTCTAACTGGGAGTTATCGACAGCTAGAGCGAGCTCTGTTGTTAGGTACTTTATTTCTAGAGGCATATCGGCACAAAGACTAAAAGCTTCGGGGTATGCAGATACCAAACCGATAGCTAGTAATGCCACACCAGAAGGTAGAGCCCAGAATAGAAGGATAGAAATTTTCATTCTAAATATAAAAGGATCGGAGCTTACACAACCTCGGCAAGAGCAAAGGCCCTAAGTCTTTCCACTATATAATCAATTTGTTCATTTGTTAAGTATGGGTGCACAGGAATAGAAAAAACTTCTTGTTTAAACTTGCTTGCTCTCTCTGTAGATATACACTCTGCGCCTCTTAGTTCATTTAAGAGATAGGTGTAATACACTCTAGCATCCACTCCTGAAGATCTCAAAAGATCCAAAATTCTGTCCCTCTCGGGATGTCTTAGTGTGTAGAGATGATAAACATGGTAGGAGCTTGGTCTTTCAGAAGGTATTTTGTATAAATTAAAGAGCTCTTGGGAGTATTTTTGAGCTATGTTTCTTCTTATAGAATTTCTTTCATCCAAGTGTTTAAGCTGTACTAAACCTAGTGCAGCTTGAAATTCGGTAATTCTTAAGTTAAAAGCCGGATGCTCACCAAAGTCTATCCACTTTTTGATTTCCTTTGCTAAATTATCGTCGTTGGTAACTATGGCTCCACCTTCTCCCATGGGGACATTCTTTGAAGCGTAAAAACTAAAAGCTCCCATGTGTCCTATGGAACCAACCTTCCTATCTTTATACATGGCTCCGTGTGCCTGTGCGGCATCTTCCAAAACGTAAAAGCCATACTTTTCAGACAGTTGCATAATTGAATCCATCTGTGCACTTTGACCGTACAAGTGAACTGGTATCACAACCTTTGGATTGTACCTTTTAGCTGCCGTTTCTAATTGTTCAACATCCATAGTGTAGTATTCATCCACATCTACCACAATAGGTATACCACCAGCCAAAATGACTGCATCTATGGTAGCCATAAAACTCATTGCGGGAACTACAACTTTCTTATTTTCAACATTTAGAGCTTTTAGTGCTACGAACAGTGCAACTGTTCCGGAGCAAACGCTAAATACATGCTTTACTCCCAAATAATTGGCAAAAGCTTCGTGAAACTTTTGCGTATACTCACCTCTTGTGACAATGTTACTTTCAAGGATTTCCAAAATTATTTTTTTCTCTTCTTCGGAGAATTTAGGTTCTATAATTTTGATCATTATTCCTATTATAATTTTGAAGTTTTTTTGTGCTAATTTTTGCAAAATTGCAAATGAAGGGATTTTTATTTGAAGAGGAATTGTGAGAGTGATACATTTTCTTTTAGGTTTACTTCTTTGTGCTATTTGGTGTTTTGAGATTTTTGAGTGTTTTTTTTGTTAATTCCACTTGCTTTTGGAGTTTTGGTAAATCTCTCACAAGAGGCTAAATATTCATCCACTGTTTTGCTTCAACAGGGTAAGGTGGATTAATAGAATTTCCGTAAACGACCCATCCATCATAATTGGCTATGTCTTCAAATCCTAGTAATTTCATCTCTAAATATGTTACAGTTGAGCTTGAACCAGTTTGACAGAGCGCAATGGTCCTGTTGTTTTTATCAAG
>JBEPZA010000058.1:0-3079 GCA_041641075.1 Aquificaceae bacterium
TGTACCTTGGGAAGAGAAGGTAAGGGTTATAGAAGAAGTTAAATCGGACTTCCGTTTTAAGGAGTACATATTTGGATGTCTTAACTGCGGTGTGTGTACGGCATCTTGTCCATCCAATAGATTTTTTGATTACTCACCCAGGGAAATAGTTCAAAGGTTTTTGGAAAACGATGTAGAAGTTCTCTACGATATGATGCATGAGTACATTTGGGCATGTTCGCAGTGTTTCACATGCTGGATTAGGTGTCCATTTGTTAACAATCCAGGCGGTCTTGTAGCTATAATGAGAGAAGTTGCTGTAAGAAACGCTTTTGAAGCTACCAAGGATCTTTTAAAGCCTTACGGTCGTGTTCTTCTCAAAGTCTTGACCACAGGAAACCAACTTTCCGCAGACATGCTACAACCTGACTTTTTCCCTGACTGGGGACCTAAGATGGCTGATAATATGGAAAATCTAAGAGCCAAGAGGTTAGCCATACCCTTTGACGTTGGAAAATCAGTTAAAACAGCGTGGGAAGTGTCTCTAGAAACTGCTATAGAAATGTACACCATATGGAGAGAAACGGGTATATTTGAAATGCTGGAAAAACTTGATCCTAATCTTTACAATGTCATAATGGATATCGTGGAAGAAAATGAAGAACGTTACGAGGATTTATATGGTGAAGAATAAGCTTATTAAAGGGTTTGAAGCCCAAAAAACTTAAGGAGGTGCGTGTCATGGCACAAGCGTATCATAAGAGAGAAGGAAGCATTCTTCAATACCCAGATGTTCCACCGTTTCCTACAAAAGAGCCTATGGGTACGGCTCACTACGATCATATATTCGAAATGATGGAGGAGCTGGAAGCTAAAGGGGAAATCCTCATATACAGGATAACACCAGAGAATCAACCCATTCCCGTTTACACGAGGACCGGAAGGATAAAGCTAATACCAACCAATAAACTCTGGCACCACAAATCTTGTGGTCAATGCGGGAACATACCTGGATATCCAGCATCCCTTTTCTGGTTCATGAACAAGTTTGGTCTAGATTATCTTAATGAACCACACCAAACATCCTGTACCGCTTGGAACTATCACGGTTCTGGAACATCCAACCCGGTAGCTTTGGCAGCTGTTTGGCTCAGAAACATGCATCAAGCATGGAAAACAGGTTACTACCCAATCATTCACTGTGGAACATCCTTTGGATCCTACAAAGAGACACGTGAACAGTTGATACTTAACAAAGAGCTACGTGATGCAGTAAAGCCGATACTTAAAAAGCTAGGAAGACTCACAGAAGACGGAAGAATCGTTATACCTCAAGAAATAGTTCACTACTCCGAATGGGTTCACGCTATGAGATACAAAATTAAGGAACTTTACGAAACAGAAGGCAAAGCAAAAGGAATAGATGTATCGAATATAAGAGTTGCAATACACAACGCATGTCATACATGGAAGATGATAGCAGATGACTATCCATACGACCCTGAAGTATACAACGGACAAAGACCCGCTGCTTCCACAGCTGTAATAAAGGCACTTGGAGCACAGGTGGTTGATTACTCCACATGGTATGACTGCTGCGGATTTGGTTTTAGACATATTCTAACGGAAAGAGAGTTTACAAGATCCATGGCAATTCAGAGAAAACTCAAAGTCATATACGAAGAAGTAAAAGCGGACGTAATAATAACTCATGACACAGGATGTACAACTACTCTTGAAAAGAACCAATGGATAGGAAAAGCTCACGGTATGTACTACCCTGTAGCTGTTATGTCTGATGTTATGTTTGCAGCTTTGGCATGCGGAGCTCATCCCTTTAAAGTGGTTCAACTCTATTGGAACTGTTCTGCATATGAGCCACTCCTTGAGAAAATGGGTATCACCAACTGGAGAGAGCTCAAGAAAGAGTGGGAAGATACAGTCAAATACATATCTGAACTAGAGAAAGCTGGTAAGTACGATGAGTTGATGGAGTTCTTCAAAGAGTATGATCTATACGAACCTTACAGCAAAACATCCACAGGTAAACCAAAAGCTTCTGCAACATCCGCAATACCTCTGTTTAAATCCTAAGTTTTCTTGGGGCGCTTTGCCCCTTTTTACTAACTACTGAAGGAGGTTTGCTATGGCTAAGAGTGTACTAGTGATAGGTGGTGGTCCTGCAGGGTTAAGCGCTGCACGAGCCTTAGGTAGGCTAGGAATTGAAACCATACTTGTGGAAAAAACGGATACTTTAGGTGGTAATCCTATCAGGAACCATTACCACACGCTTATACCGAGAAAGCTAAAGCCTTCACAAGTTATAGGTCCTTACATTAAGGAAGTTGAAAGCAATCCAAATGTAAAGGTAAAGCTGAACACGGAACTTGAAGCATGCGATGGTGAACCAGGAAACTACAGAGTCAAGCTTTCAAACGGAGAAACTTACGAAGTAGGTGCCATAATAGTAGCAACAGGTTTTGAACACTTTGACCCAAGGAGAAAGGGTGAACTAGGTTACGGAATATTCCCAGATGTTATTACCAACTTAGAACTAGAAAGGATGTTTTCTCAAGAAGGAAGACTTTACAGACCTTCGAATGGTCAATTACCTAAAAGAGTAGCTTTCGTTTTTTGCGTAGGATCTAGAGATAGACAGCTTGGTGTAACAAATATACACTGTTGTAGGTACGGTTGTGCACTATCTGGTCTTCAAGCGTCGGAAATAAAGGAACATTATCCAGATATAGACGTATTTTGTTACTACATGGACGTAAGAACATATGGAACTTGGGAGTATCCTTTCTATTGGGCACCTCAAGAAAAATACGGAGTAAGGTACGTAAGGGGTAGAATAGCTGAAATAACTTACAGTCCCGCTGACGGCAGACTCAGAGTAAAGCACGAAGACACCATAGTCCAAAGACCTGCAGAAGTTCCTATGGATTTAGTTGTGTTAGTTTTAGGAATGGAGCCGTCACCCGGAACCAAGAAGGTAGCTAAGATACTAGGTTTGGCTCAAGATCCGGACAGCCAATTCCTTATACCTTCAGAAGAATCAGGCTCTAATATAGTTAGCAACAAACCAGGTATCTTTATA
>JBEPZA010000058.1:3089-5482 GCA_041641075.1 Aquificaceae bacterium
CAGCAGCAGAAGCAGCAGCGTTTATAGGTGCGAAGGTTACAGTATGAATCAAAAGAAAGTAACAACACTAGATGACTTCTTAGTTAGAGATTACTTAATAAAGCTTTTGGGGGAGGGTGAAGAATTTATTCAAGATTTTTATAGGGATCTTCTTGGCAAGTCCCTTCTTTTTCAAGAGAAATTCGCTAAAGAGAAAATTCCTTCCTTAACAAAGGAAGATATGCTACAGGTAATGGAGCACATGTTTCCCACACGAAGAAGGAAGGAAAAAGTCCTCGAGGAAACGGGATTAGATAGATTGAAAAAAGCTATAAGCGATTTATTATACGGTAAAGCAAACACATGGGAAGAAAGAACGGAAAAATTTGTGAAGGAAATAAGGGGGCTTGATAAAAAGTTTGCAAGGGATATGGCTGCAGAAATTCTTCATTTTACTTTTCCTGATAAGTATGTGCTATGGACCAGCTGGATTTGGGATCCCAATTCCGAAAGCGGAGCTGTGGTATTTCTAAAGGAAGAGCCTCCAAAGAAGCATATGTATGGGGAAACTTATGAAGAGTTCGAACAAATATACAAACAAATCCAAGAAAAGCTATTAGATTTTGGTATAAAGGCAAAGGGATATTTATTTGTGGATATTTTCTTAGCTATGATATATGCTACTTATGTAGACTACATGACTCTTTCCACTATGCACAGCGCAAAAGGTTTTTTCCCGCCAGCTGGTTCCATAGCAAGGAGATTGCTTGGTATATTAAGAAGCGAAGATCTTTTGGAGGTGTGAACCATGGCTATACATGAAAGAAGCTTAGTTGAGCCGGAAAGAATCCTTAGGAAAGAAAGGTTAGTAATCGACGGTATAGACGTTTCTGGAGATTGGAACCTAATAATTCTTCCAAGGGTTATAAACGATTACGATTTGGACTTCGCAAAGGAGATAATAAACTCTCCCGATGGGAAGACTATAACCCAGTGTTATCAATGTTCCTATTGCACAGCATCATGTCCTGTTCATAACTACTGGGATGAAAGATACAATCCAAGACACTTTATACACCTAGCAAGGCTTGGTTTAATTGATGAGCTTCAAAAGCGAGCGGATGTAATGTGGCGTTGTGTATCATGTCACAAATGCACTCACAGATGTCCTAAAGGTGTTTTAGTGGAAGAGGTTCTCAAAGCAATTCTTAGAACTATGGCAAAGAAAGGATACATAGACGAGTATCCATCCAAGAAATTTGACAAATTCTTCACAGAACAAGTACTAGAATACGGTAGAGTAGAGGATGGAGAGCTCCTTTTTGGATGGATAGAAAAGCAAGGATACAGCGTATTTAAAGATCCTATACTTAAAAAACCTATACCTTTCTTTGGTGGTGTTCCCGAATGGCTAAAGCAATTGGCTCTTAAACCTATAAAGTCTATGAATATAAGCTTTTTAATGCTTAATGCTAAACATATGTTGATACGTCCTAGAACAAAGAATTGGAATAGATTCAAAAATGTTCTAAGGAAAGTAATGGAAGAAGAAGGAGCTTTATCCTAATTAAGGAGGTGTAACATGGGCGTAATAGGTAAAAGGGTAGCGTATTATCCTGGGTGTTCTTTGGAAGGTGCTGCAAGAGCTTACGATGTTTCAACAAGAATAGTAGCTAAAGAGCTAGGTTTGGAGCTAGACTACTTGGAAGATTACAATTGTTGTGGAGCTATGGAATCGAAAAATGTAACCTTCATGGGTACTATGCTTCTTAATGCTCGTAATATGTCTCTGGCTAGAAAACAAGGTCACGATGTGATAGTAGCGCCATGTAATGGATGTTCTTTTTCTCTTCAACGGGCAGAGTATTTTCTAGAAACTGATAAGGCTGTAGCTGAAAAAGTAAACGCTTTACTAAAAGAAGCTGGTTTAGATCCTCTGGATAAAATTCCTCATACTTATCACATATTGGAATGGTTCTATCATGAAGCAGGTCCTCAAAAAGTAAGGGAAAAAACAAAGAGACCTTTAAGGGGATTAAAGGTAGCTAACTATTACGGTTGTTTGTACACAAGACCACACTTTTACGCTAGAACATACTCACACGCTGGTGGTCAAGGGGAAGAAGCAAGACCAAGGAAAAGGGAAACAGCGGACGATGATGAACGTCCACATTATATGAACGATCTTTTGGAAGCTGCTGGAGCTACCAGTGTAAATTTTGAGCCTATGCATACCCAATGTTGCGGTGGACCACACGCTCTATCGGATGAGCAAGTGTCTGAAAAATTTGTAATGATGATTCTTCAAACCGCAAAAAGAAATGGAGCTGATATTATAGCCACAGAGTGTCCCCTTTGCCATGCATCATTAGAAATGTACAGACATAGATTAATGATGAAAGGCGTACCAGATG
>JBEPZA010000059.1:0-5438 GCA_041641075.1 Aquificaceae bacterium
GGAATGAAGGAATACGAAAGTAGAATAATAGCTAAACTTATCTCCAAAGTTATAAAAAACATAGATGATGAGAATGTGATAGAAGAAGTAAAACAGGAAGTTGCACAGATATGCGAGCAGTTCCCATTGTATCCTGAATTGAGAGAAGAATTAGTAGATGACATAGTAAAGCTTCACAAGTAGGGGGACATGAGTTTTGTTATAGCCAAACAACCAGTTTTTGATAAAAAAGGACACTTAGTTGCCTTTGAAGTCTATCTAAGAAAAAAGGGCAACCTGAAAGAATATCCAAAGGAAGTTCCATACAATAGAGCTACTTTTATAATAGTGGAGATAATTTCCGAACATGGTCTAGAAAGAGTAGGCGAGGGGAAGAAGATCATATTGAACGTATCTGCGGATTCTCTTATGAACAAGGCTCTGAGTTTACTAGAACCTAGCAAGTTAATTATAGAAATCATTCATCCTCAGATAAGTATAGGTCAAATAGTTTACCAAAATATTCTAAAAATAATGTCCGATATGACGAATAGTGGAACCAGGTTTTCTATATCACAAGATTTAATACAAGATAGCTTCTATCAAGAAATGTATAAAAAAGCTCACTTTATTACCACGAGTATCCATAAACTAAGTAAGGAGCTGGAACTAAAATCAAGAGCTGATAATAAAGCTTTGATAATAACGCAAATTGAAACAGAAAAGGACTACAACAGAGCCTTAGAAGTAGGCGCGTTTTTTGAAGGAAATTTTTTAGGTCCTCCAATAATCCAAAAAGAGATACAGATAACACAGTATCTAAAGAGCACACTACTAAGAGTATTAGCTACAATTCACACTGCGGAAAGTACGAAGGAAATAGCAAAAGTAATATCTACAGATGTAGGTATGAGCGCAAAAATTCTAAAATTGGTAAACTCTGCGTATTTCTCTTCAGTCAGAGAAATAAAAGACATAGAGCAGGCATGCGCTATGCTAGGTCTTAGAAACTTAAGAAACTTTTTAATGGTATTTTCTATAAATGATTACCTAATGATAGAAGATCCCAATTTATGGAAAAAATCTTTGGTAAGAGCAATAATAGCTGAAAGGATAGCTAGTTCGTATTCACAGGATATTTCATCAAAAGCCTATATGATGGGACTGTTCTCTTTGATAGATCAAATAGTAGGAGAAGATAAAGCTAGTTTTTTAAAAGAGGTGAAAGTGTCGCAAGATATATTGGATGGTTTCACGGGTAAAAACCAAGTTTTAAATTCAATACTAAATAAGGCAACTTTGATTGAGGAAGCCTCGAAGGCTATACTATCTTCTAGTAATCCGTATTCAGATCCTCTTCTTGATAGTTTAGAAAAGCAAACACAAATAGGAAAGAACGAGATAATAAATCTAGCGAAAGATGCTGTAGAAAAAGCAGAGTATATACTCAAGCTCTAGTTAGGCTATATGTCCCAGGTCCAACCTCTGTGCGTATCTTTTGAGAATGATCTTCTTAAGATCTACTAAATTGGCAAGCTTGGGATCCTTTTCCAAGATGGAAATAGCATCCTCTTTAGCTACCTGCAAAAGGTTTGTATCTAAAAGCCTGTTTAAATTCGCTATGTTAAAACCAAAGTATCCTGACTGAGAAGCTCCCAAAAGCTCTCCTGGACCTCTTATCTTCAGGTCCTCTTCTGCTATCTTGAACCCATCGTTTGTTCTGACCAAAATTCCCAACCTTTTTAATGTATCCCTGTCTTTGTTCTTTATTTCATCTGGAACAACCAAAAAGCAAAAACCTTGTTTATCTGACCTACCTACCCTACCCCTTAGCTGATGTAGTTGAGACAGACCAAATTTATGAGCGGATTCTATCACCATAACGGTTGCTTCCGGTATATCTATTCCTACTTCTATTACGGTAGTTGAGACCAAAATATGTCCTTTTTCTTTGAACTCTTTTAAAACTTGTTGTTTCTGCTCGTCTTTCATCTTTCCGTGTAGCAAAATAACATTCCTGTCTGGAAACAGGGACTGCCACCTCTTATACTCCACGGTTGCAGCCTTTAGGTCCGCTCTCTCCGATTCTTCTATAAGAGGATACACTACGTAAACTTTGTTTCCTTGTTGAATCTCTCTATTTACAAACTCCAACACCTTTTCGAACTCACTATCGAACATCAATCGTGTTATAACTGGTTTCCTTCCTTGCGGTAGCTGATCTATTATAGAAACATCCAAGTCACCATATATAGACAATGCCAATGTCCTAGGTATAGGTGTGGCACTCATAACAAGGCAGTGGGGATATACACCCTTTGCCTTCTCCATAAGAACTTTCCTTTGAAGGACACCAAATCTGTGTTGCTCGTCTATAATTACAAGTCCCAGTTTTTTAAACTCTAAGCTCTCCTGAATTAGAGCGTGAGTTCCTATAACGATGTGTATATCTCCATCCTTCACATGTTTGTACAGAGACTTTCGTCTGACTCCTTTTACTGAACCCACCAGAAGTCCAACCTTTATTCCCATAGGTGATAGCAAACTTTGAAAGTTCTTATAGTGTTGAAAAGCTAGTATTTCCGTAGGTACCATCACAGCACTTTGATAACCATGTTTGGCAAGTATGTAGGATAATGCCATAGCGACAACGGTCTTGCCACTTCCTACATCACCTTGCAGTAATCTATTCATTGGTTTCCCAGAGCTCATACTCTCTAAAGCTTCTTGGATAACCTTCTCCTGAGGAAGTGTTAATTTAAAGGGTAATCTAGATTTGAAGTTCTCTAGATGCGCTTGTGCGTCCGAACCTATTACTATAGCTGGTAAGCTTTCTACTTTTAGCTTCCTTAGTCTCAAGGCCAATTGAAAGAGTAACAACTCTTCGTATATTAGACGTTTTTGATATATGCTCTGAAAGTTGTTTAACTCGTCCACTATATCAATAGGTGGGGGTTTGTGTAAAAAGTACAGTGACTCACCTATTTTTGGAAAGTTATGCTTTTGCAATACCTCATTTGGAAGGTACTCCTTAATGCTCTTGGCATACTCTACAAGTTTAGATAGGGTTTCTCTAAGCTTCCTGTGTTTAGTATTTACCGACTTTATCCCTACATCTCCACGTACATTGTAGAAAGGTAAGATGTTGCCTACTTCATCGTCCTTCAGGATTTTCGGATGTACCATATACTTCTGCTTATTGAATTCTTTGATTGTCCCATAAACTATAAGAGTTGATCCTACTTTGAAAGGCATCAGAGCTTTTGGACTTTTAAACCTAAATTTCAAATACATAGTATCTGTGCTATCTTTGACTTTTACAAACGCCGGATACTTTTCGTTAGGATTGTAACCACTTTCTAAAACACTTACCTTCAACGTTACTTTTTTCCCTGCTTTGGAAGTTACTATGCTAGTATTTATCCTTCTATCTTCATACCTTATAGGTAAGAACCATAGAGCAGAGTAAAGATCTCTTATTCCAAAAGCTTTCAAAAGTTTTTTCTCCTTTTCACTCAAAACACTGAGCTTATCCACATCTATAAAAAAGCTTTCTATAGTCTTTTTAGGGATGTTGTCAAAGTTATAAAACACAACGAGGTTGCCACCAGCACTCTCTATAACCTTTTCTACCTGTTCGAGGATAGCTATTCGTTTTTGGATGGGTAATCTATCGAACTCTTTTAGAAGATCCAAGTAAGTAATACTCAAATAATCTTTCAGAAGATTAAAAAGGTACATACCTGTACCTATACTTCTTCTAAGTTTTAGGTAGTTTTTCTCTTTTAGAGATTTTATTAGAGACTTTGCCTTTTCAAGCTTCTCTGCACTCATTTTTTATTGCTTTCATACTTTAGTATCATAATTTTAACAGTAATCATGGACCAAAAAAAGGTATTAGGCATAGCCTTGCTAATAACATTCGGTTTTGGGATAATCGAATTCTTAACAGGTATTTATACCAACAGTTTAGCCTTGGTCTCCGATGCTGGTCACATGTTCACAGATTCCGCTGCTCT
Source organism: Aquificaceae bacterium (assembly GCA_041641075.1). Lineage (GTDB taxonomy): Bacteria > Aquificota > Aquificia > Aquificales > Aquificaceae > JBEPZA01. Next base: position 3,999 of record JBEPZA010000059.1, read on the forward strand.
GCTTATAGCGTTCATAGGTAGCTACTTGGCTTCCAAGAAAGGTACCATTAGGATGACTTACGGACTTAAGCGAGCTGAAGTTTTATCCAGTTTTATAAATGCTGTATTTCTTATTTTTCTGGTAGGTTACATTTTATATGAATCCTTAAAAAGATTCTTCAGTCCCGTTGAAATTATGGCGATTCCCATGTTGACTGTAGCATCTATAGGTTTAATCCTAAACCTTCTTATTGTTTTTCTCTTACACAATCATGCCCACGAAAACATAAACTTAAAAACTGCTTTTCTTCATGTGATATTTGACACAATAGGGTCCATTTCTACCTTGATAGCTGGTGTTTTCACACTCTTAACACAGACTTACGTAGCTGACTTGTTTGTAAGCTTAGGACTTACTCTTCTCATAATACCTCAGATTTACAACTTATTAAAAATTTCCATTGAAATATTCTTAGAGACTGCACCTTCACACATTCCTTTGGAAACCGTAGAAGCCAAAATAAGGAGCTTGCCTTACGTAGAAGATTTGCATGACCTTCATCTTTGGTCACTGACACCTAAGGATCACATCTTTACAGCTCACATCGTAATAAACGATATCAAAAACTCTACAAAAGCTATATGCGAAATAAACGCTATACTAAGCGAGTATGGAATAAAACACACCACCATTCAGGTGGAAGAAACAAACACCAATTGTTTACTAAAGAATGGTTGTCTACACCCTTCTTTCTCTAAAGAATAACTCCATCAATTTCTTAATTTCTTCTTTTGGCTCATACACCCACTTAACCTTGTGGTTTATGTAAGGATCATCTAAAATGTTGTAAAGACTAAAAACTCCCCCATGCTTTGGATCGGGGGCATAAAAAACTACCTTAGACACTCTAGAAAGGACCAAAGCGTAAGTGCACATTATGCAAGGTTCAATTGTTACATAAACTTCACAATTTAATAAAAATTTCTCCTTTAGTTTATCGCATGCTTCTCTTATTGCAAGCATTTCCGCATGTGCGGTAGGGTCCTTTAAAGTTTGCACGAGGTTGTGCTTTGCTGCCAAAATCTCTCCATCCTTTACTATTACGCAACCGACAGGGACTTCTCCCATACTATAGGCTTGCTTTGCTAAGTTAATACACAGCTCATAAGGCTCCATGTTATAATAATTAATCACTTTTTGCGGAGGTAAAAAATGGGCATAGTAGTTAGAGTACCCACTCCACTTAGAAGGCTAACCAACGGACAAGGGGAGATAAACGTAGAAGTAGAAGGTCCAATAAAGTTAATTGATCTTATAGAAAAATTAGAATCCATGTATCCAGGTATAAAGGAAAGAATTCTGGATGAAAAGGGAGAGGTGAGGCGTTTTGTGAATCTATATGTAAACGATGAGGATATAAGGTTCTTAAAGGGAATAGATACAGAACTAAAGGATGGAGA
>JBEPZA010000060.1:0-1736 GCA_041641075.1 Aquificaceae bacterium
TTATACAACTATTCTTTAATAAAAACCGATTTGTTCATCTCTTTTATCTTATTTACTACGCTATCCGAAAGTCTTTCATAAAGCGAATTTTCCGCTTCTTCGTTCAAAAAGTACCTTGTTGTTATTATAGTGCTTTTTAGGTTGTTGTATCTGTAAATCAGTATGTATGTGATGTGTTCTCTGTTCCAATCGGAGAGCATCTCGTTTCCCAAGTCGTCTAAAACCAGCAGTGGCACCTTTAGGAGAACATTTAAAAGCTTTCTATGTTTCTCATGGTCATCTAAGTAGTACCTTAGTTTGCTTAACATGTCCCTGGTGTCAAAGAACAACCCTCTTACACCTTTTGTAAGGTAAATCTCTTTGAGGACAGCGCACGCAAGGTAAGTCTTACCTACGCCCGATGGACCAACTATACTCAATCCTTTTCCATCTTGTAGATTGAAGTTTTTTGCGTATCGAACACACTCAGCCAAAGCCTCATACTGAGGTATGGACTTAGCTTCAAAGTATTTCAGACTCGCATGGTAAAACCTTTTGGGTATATGTAACGCCTTGCCTATATCCTCTCCTTCAAACCTACATATACACAACTCCACCTTGTCACCTTTATCCACAAAACCAGTCCCATTACATATAGGACATACATAGTTTTTTGGGGTTTGCTTATCAAGGTGCGATCTTGCCCTGTTGCTTTTTTCTTCCATAATTTAAAATATATCTGAGGTGCTCACGTTTTTAGTGACCAACGACGACGGATACTTTTCACCGGGAATACAAGCCTTAAGAAAAGTATTGATGAGTTTGGGTAGGGTTGTAACCGTAGCTCCAGATAGAAACCTAAGTGGTGTAGGACATTCACTAACCTTTAGTTTACCTCTGCGAATCAGAAGGGTAGACCAAGACTTCTGGACGGTAATAGGAGGCACACCCGCAGACTGCGTCCATCTTGGATATTACTATATCCTGGGAGGACAAAAACCTACTCTGGTGTGTTCCGGAATAAACGAAGGTCCAAATCTGGGAGAGGACATAACGTATTCGGGGACGGTATCTGGTGCTATGGAAGGTCGAATATTGGGAATACCATCCGTGGCTTTTTCTTTGTTTGGCAGAGAAGATCCAAACTTCGAAGAAGCAGCGCAGATCGCTAAGGACGTTGTAAAAATGATCCTTGAAAAGGGAATGCCGGAAGACACTTATCTCAACGTCAACATACCTAACCTCAGAAAGGATGAAATAAAGGGGATTTTGGTCACCAGGCAAGGCAAAAGGGCTTACAAAGAAAAAGTCATACAGTTCTTGGATCCAGCTAAGAAACCTATGTTTTGGATAACCGCAGAGGAGTTTGGTTGGCACCTAGAGGAAGGCACAGACTATTGGGCTGTCTACAACGGTTATGTCTCTATAACACCGCTCCACACGGATCTCACCAATTATCGAGTCATTGAAGCTCTAAAAAATGCGTATAAATTAACTTGAAATATGTTCATAGGTGTCGTTTACATAGAGATATTCATCCCTGAGAGTTCCTCGCTCAAGGAAAAAAGACAGGTTTTAAGGTCCATAAAGGATAGGATAAGAAGTAATTTCAACGTATCCGTTGCAGAAATAGATCACCAGGACCTTTGGCAACGTTCAGCTTTAGCGGTTGTTTGTGTAGGTGATAGTATAAATTTCACCAAAGAGATAACAACCAAAATTAAGAACTTTGTCGAGAAAAACTACCCACATTTCCT
>JBEPZA010000060.1:1836-5326 GCA_041641075.1 Aquificaceae bacterium
TATAATTAATAAGATACGGGGTGTGGCTCAGGTGGCAGAGCGCTGGCATGGGGGGCCAGAGGTCACGGGTTCAAGTCCCGTCACCCCGATTTTGAAAATCAAAAAGGATTAAACTTAATTTAATGAGGTATGTAGCTTACCTTTTTCTTCTGTTGCTTTCCATGTACTTTTTAATTGTGAAACCTTATCTTCTTGTAAGAAAGATAGATTTTTACATAGGGGGCATAGTAGTAGATTTGAAAAGCTTAAGTTTTGGTATAAGAGAATTTTATTTTTACTCTCCGTCCAAAAATAGAGATGTATTCGTAGGAGTTTCTGATATTTTTGTAAAAAAAACAAGCCTAACAATAAAAGAATTGAACTTTATAACAGTTGGTAAAGTAATTTCTAAGGGACCTTTCGATTACGACTTTTCTAACTTAACAAAAAGGCTAGGTAGATTAAACGCAAATGTGGACAAACTTTACGTATCCATAAACTCTTTGCCTTTCAAAGAGAGCATAACCGTATTTGTTAACAATCCACAAATTAACAAAGGAGTTTTAAGCTCCGCAGAATGGTCTCAAATATATATAATTAAAGGAAAAAACACAAGAAAAGTTAACGTGTTCCTTAATAAGGCTCGTGTAGATGGTTCTGTTTTGTATGTGGAGGATGCAATCGTCTCAGGTGAAAATTTTGTGGCCAATTTACAGGCAAAATGGATGGGAAAGAGAGGCACATTCAGTGGAAAGGTAGAAATAGACCAAATACGCAAAAACGATTTCATTGTAGCTAAAACCACAGCCTTTTTTGAAGGGGATTTGAGTTACACTTTCTTGAATTCGAACTTAAAGGTGTTTAGTCCTTATGTAGAACTAATAGGCAAGAAAAAATGGGAGAATATAAGTGGTGACTTGGTTTTTAGGTATAGACTAAGCCAAGGGATGAGCTTAGAGGGTGATTTATACTCTCAAAATCTGAGGGCTCAGGTAAATTACACCATAACTCCAAAAAGCAAGCTCACTGTGATTTTCAAGGGGCTTGATTTGGATAACAAAATATTGGGAATAGAACAAAAAGCATCTGCATCGCTATCGGGCAGGTTGAGCATTAACTTAGAAGAAAAAAGCTTAAATCTAAATGCCGTAGCTTCCCCAGTCCGATACGGTAATTACCTTTTTAGTTTTTCTAAGATAGATTTAGATCTTGATTATAAGGATGTTCCGAAGGGCAAGTTTCAAGCGAGTTTACTGGGAAAAGGAAATGTGCGTGTTGATGGTGACTTTCTAGGAAAGGTTGTTAGTGGCAAAGTTAGTTTAGTAGACTTTGAATACACAGATGTTAATGTTGGGCTTTTGCTCAATTACATAGGAAATTTTAGGTATAGTGAAGGTTTTATTTACACAAGCGGAAGTGGGTCTGCAAGGAATTTAGTATATAGCGGGAATCAGATGGGTGATTTTTCCTTCAGTTTTGAACTTATAAGGGATACATACAACATAAACCTAGATGGTGAAGGTGTAAGAATTGTTGGCGGGGGATCACTTACAGAGAGAACTTTTCGTGGGAACGTAGTGTTTAGCGATTTTAGTTACTCACAAGAGACCGTAAGCGTAAGAAATGTCTTTGGAACGGCAGATGTGTATACTGGCAAAGATATAGCATCTTTCAGTGGGAAGCTCAGAGGTCAGTTACACATTAAAGATATTTACTCCTCATTTGATGGAACTATAAGAATACAAAGCTCACAAGAACTATCTGGCAACTTTGACTTTGTATTAAAAGACTTATACAAAGATAAGGAACTTGTATTTAGTCAAGCTACTTTAAAGGGAAGTATAAAAAACAACATTCTAGACGGAACGTACGTAATAGAAGATTTGTCGAAAGGTAGGTTTGTGTACAACGTAAGTAAAGAAAGTTATTCAGTCTATGGCAGGTTAGATAAGAGGGATGGAGATTACGCCCTTTCCATAGACTTTAACTTAAAGGGTGCCAGAGAGAACTTTTCTGGACTTTTAAAGGGCTTGGCTAACTACAAAGGTAGTCAGATTCCCTTAGAGGGAAATGTAAATTACTTCAAAAATCACCTAAGTGGATATATCAAGGGCTTCAAGACGAATATATGGGTATTTGACGTGAAAGTAGAAGATGCAGTGTTAGATGGACAAAAGGTCGAATGGAGAGGGGTTAAAGTGAATTTGGGTAGGGATGAAGTGGTCACAATAAACACTAGAAATATTTTACTTGATATTCACAATAGAACCTTTCGCTTTGAAGGCCAAATAGATGGAGACACAAAAGGTTATGTCCAAGTTAGCTACGATTCCCAGAAGGGTCTACAGGTAAGATCTGAAGGATTAGTAAACATGAACAGAGTATCCCGCATAATTAGGAGTAAGCTGTTCGGAGTTATAGAAGGAGACATTTACTACCTTTACAACTTCGCTAATGGCACACAACAACTGAATGTGTATACAAAAGAGAAGATTTCTGTATTATCTAGATACATAGGCACTCCCATGTTCGGGACTTTGGATATAAGATACAACGGTAGAGTTGCGAATGGAAGGGCTAATTTTGAGGGAAATGGATCAAGCGTGGATTTTAATTTTAATGGAACTCCTACAAAAATAGAAGGAACAATAAGGTTGAAACAGATACTACTAGTCTATAGGTCTAGCAGTGTTAGATATAGAGGAACAAGCGATGGAAATATCGAGTTCAAAACGAATTTTAAGGAAGCTGATATAAAAGGCAACATAATATTTAAGGAGGGATATTTAGACATACTTTCTTTATCGCAAAACAGCGAGGACAAAAAGGAAGAACACAAAAATGTAAACTTAAGTGTAACATTCCATAACATTAACCCACTTAGAGTAAGATTACCAGAAGGTCATGTAGTAACTAACATAAGGGGCAATTTATTCGGAAATTTATACGAACCCAAATACAACATAGATGTTAATTTATTAGGAGGGAGACTTACTTACTTCGGTAAAGATTTCTTTATAAGACAGGGCAAGCTTGAAATTACACACGAAGACAGAAAAATAAACGTTAGTTTGAGCTCACCAACTCCCGATTACAACATAATTATGGATGTAACGGGAAATATAAGCTACCCAAAAGTTTTTGTAAGGTCTGATCCTCCAAGAGATCAAAGGGAAGTTCTGAGTGCCCTCATAGGAGGTGGCAATACTGGGAAAGGATTAATTGCTGTAGATGAAGCCATAGTTGCCCAATTCCCCGAATTTGGACTAATAAAGAGAACAGTAAGCAATTTAATAGGAACTGATGTAAACATAAACGTATCTCCAGTAGTAAGTGGTACAGAGACAGGTATAAATACGAAGGTTTCAAAGAATTTCACCGACAAGTTGAGTGCAGAGTACCAACATAGCACCATAAAAAATCCGAAGGAAACTTATGCAGAAGGTAGCGCTAAACTGGTTCGTGGTAGTTCCATAAGTGCCAGGATGTATTCCGATCAATCCAAGGAAGT
>JBEPZA010000061.1:0-5309 GCA_041641075.1 Aquificaceae bacterium
AACCTCATGGAGCTACAGGAGTTGTGCTTTTGGCAGAATCACACATCTCTATCCATACCTGGCCCGAGCATGGTTTAGCTACAGTGGACGTATACACTTGCGGAGATCCATACAAAGCATACAGAGCGATGGACTATATAATATCTACACTTGAACCTACCAGAATAGACAAACAAATCCACGAGAGAGGCCTCTTAGGAGAGTCCGAAGGGTCAGATTTACAAAGTGTATTACTAAACATTTAAGCAAAAAGCCTTGCATTTTTCCAAGTAAATAAGATACAATGTATAGAAACCTTATGGAGGTGTTAACATGAATAAGCTCTTATTAGCAGGGGGTATCTTTTTAGGTGGTGTGCTTGCAGCTAACGCGCAAGAGCTAAAAGACCCATGCGGTAGCCCCAAAGAATTCTATTCTAAGTATCTGCTAGACAAATGCTACAAAGTTTACTTTGACGCCATATCCGAATCTAAAAGGAAAGCAGAAGAAGCCAACGCTAAAGCATCAGATGCTCTCAATAAATCTTCAAGACTGGAAGCTATCATCGAAGACCACGAAAACAGAATCAGACAGCTTGAAAGAAGACCAATTACAACACCTGAACCTAGGAGAGAAGAACCCAAAAGAGAAGAAGGTATAGGTGTATACAGATGGCAGCTAGAGGAAATAGGCACTGTTAAGTTCGACTTTGATAGATTTGACATCCGTAGAGATCAACTTGGCACATTAGATCAAATAGCGAGCAGAGCCAAAGAAAGTGGCGCAGAAGTATTGGTGGTTGGTTTTGCAGATACAGCAGGCAGTGCAAAGTATAACTTTAATTTATCCATGTGGAGAGCCCAAAAGGTTGCAAGTGAACTTGCCAGACGCGGTGTAGATATAGGTAAAATGAATATCGCAGCCTACGGGAAAGAAATTCATGATCTCTTAGATCCCCGCAATCCCAGCAACCAAAGAGTTGTAAAGGTATACATAAAAAGGTGACCTATTGGGGGACCTCCCCCCGACTTATAATTCATTGGTTTTAATTTTTTAGAACGCATCACATTAGATAAGGTGCGCTAAGTATATAGGCCAAATTAGTGGCTTGCGCAAATTATGCTTTAAGTCATAAAGTTTTGCGCGTAGATAATTTTTAGCTTAAAATAGAGGAGCCATGAAGATAAAGAAAGTAGACAGAAAAGCTTTTCTTGGTGTATTTGAAGCCATACTGTTTGTTGATTTTATAAAAGGGCTTTCGGTAACCATGAGGAATCTCCTCAGAAAGCCTATAACTACCAACTATCCTGTAGAAAAGCTTACGCCACCAAAGCGTTACAGAGGTGCACACGGGCATTTTGTTTGGGATGGTAGTGAACCTATGTCTTTGAAGGCAATAGAAAAATTCATGTCCTTTGAGAAAGGTAAAAGTAGATGTGTAGCTTGCTACATGTGCCAAACAGCATGCCCAATGCCCACGCTCTTTAGAATAGAAGCTGTGCAACTTCCCGATGGAACAAAGAAAGTTGTCAGATTCGATATGAACTTGTTGAACTGTCTCTTCTGTGGACTTTGCGTGGATGCATGTCCAGTGGGTTGTTTAACAATGACGGATCTTTACGAGCTTGCAGGTTACTCAAGAAGGGATGGCGTTTTGAATATGGAGAGCTTAGAAACAAATGCCATCGACTGGAAAAAAAGAAGAGGAAGCGAACCTGATAGAATTTGGATAGATGATGAGCATAGGAAAAAACTTTGGGGGGATATAAAGTGGAATGGATAGTTTTCTCATTTCTTGCGGTATGGTTGATAATTTCTGCGATGGGGACAATCTTTTTCAAGAATCCTGTTCACTCAATTTTATCCTTTCTATCTGTAATATTAGCCACAGCGGGTATATTCTTGCATCTAAAAGCTGAGCTGTTGGCTGGGCTACAACTTATAATCTACGCTGTTGCTATCGTCGTGTTTTATGTTCTTGTTATTACCACAGTCCCTTGGGAGAGAGTAAAGAAGTTTGAAGGCATATACAAAAGGGAACTAATTTTGTCTTTACCTATGCTGTTTCTTAGTTTTTTATCTATATCGTATTTAGTTTTAAAGGGGCAATTTGAGCATGAATTAAATGTAGCTACATTAAACAATGTAAAAGACGTAGGCAAAAGTTTGTTTACTCAATACTTACTACCTTTTGAGATAGCCTCTATCATACTCTTAGTGGCAATGATTGGAGCTATCATCCTTGGGAGGAAGGAAGATTGAGTATAAGTTTAGCTTATATTATATTAAGCATATTCTTATTTTTACTAGGGCTTTTGGGTGTTATTATAAGGAAGAACCTAATAACCATGCTGGTAAGCACAGAACTTATGCTGAACTCTGCAAACATCGTTCTTGCAAGTGTAGACCACATGATGAAAGGTGTTGAAGGACAGGTCTTTGCGCTCTTTGTGCTTACTGTAGCTGCTGCAGAAGTAGCAATAGGTCTTGGTTTAGTTGTCGCCATGTTTAGGTTAAAGGGTTATGAAAGTTCATCTGAGATAACACACCTAAGAGGCTGAAGAATGGAAGGGTTAATGGTAATTTTGTCACCACTAATAGCTTTTGCAATCATAGCCTTATTTGGAAGAAAAATAGGCGACCTTGCCTCAGCTATCATCTGCACCTTAGGCGGAGCTCTCTCTTTCCTTTTTTCTACCTTCATCTCTTACCACGTCATCTCATCCCAAAACCCAATCCACCTCAAACTCTACAACTTCCTTCCTCTGCAAAACTTCACACTCTCTTTCGGTCTATACTTTGATACCCTCTCCTCTATCACCACTTCCATAGTCACATCAGTCGCTACACTTATTTTTGTCTACTCCATAGGCTACATGCACGACCTCTTCGGTCAGTGGACTTACAAGTTCTACGCTTATTTGTCTTTGTTCCTCTTTGCTATGCTCCTTATACTGCTTTCTGACAATCTTCTTGGAATATTCTTTGGATGGGAAGGTGTAGGTCTTGCTTCTTATCTTCTTATCGGATACTTTCACGAGACAAAAAAGGCTGCTAATGCTTCCTTGGAAGCCTTCACCTTAAACAGAGTTGGTGACTGGCTCTTTATTTTTGGCATCATCTACTGCTTTTACCTTTTTGGCACTTTAGACCTTTTGGATATATTCAAGAAAGTAAATGAAGTAGACAAGAACCTTTTAGGGGTGGCAGCGCTTTTGCTTTTTGGGGGGGCAGTAGGTAAATCAGGGCAACTACCACTGCACACGTGGTTGCCCAATGCCATGGCAGGTCCTACGCCTGTCTCTGCTTTGCTCCATGCTGCCACCATGGTAGCAGCTGGTGTTTACTTGGTAGCAAGGGTTTACCCTGTATTTGAAAATGCTCCACAGAGTTTAAAGGTCGTGGCATTGGTTGGTGGTGTGACAGCATTGTTTGCCGCTTTATCTGCGACAGTGCAAACGGACATAAAGAAGATTATAGCCTTTTCTACTATGTCACAGTTAGGACTTATGTATTTGGCGTTGGGAGTGGGGGACCAAGTAGGTGCGATGTTTCATCTAACAACGCATGCCTTTTTTAAGGCATTGCTCTTTTTGTCAGCAGGTAGTGTGATACATGCGTTTGGGCATCATGTGCATGACATATTTGAGGTAGGGAATTTGCGCAAGCAAATGCCAATAACATATGGGATGTTTATGGTTGGAGCGTTGGCATTGGCGGGAGTGTTTCCGCTGTCAGGCTTTTGGAGCAAAGACAGGATAATAGGGAGTGTTTATGAAGCGAGCTTTGGGCTTGGAGTGTTGGCAAGCGTAGTGAGTTTACTGACAGCGTATTACATATTCAGGGAAGCGTTTGTGATGTTTCATGGGGAGGAGAGGCACAAAGTGGAGGTGCATGAGAGTGAAGGAGTGATGGTGGTGCCAATGGTGGTGTTAGCGGTGATGGCAGTAGGTGCAGGGTTTTTTGAAGCTTGGTATAGCGGTTTGTTTGGAGCGCACAAGGAGATACATATAGATATAGCAGTGATTTCTGTGGTAGTTGCTGTAGTTGGCATAGTGATAGCGTATATGGTGTATGTGAGAGGTGTTGTAGAACCTCATAAAATGTATGAATCTCTCAAAGTTGTGCATGTAACCCTTAAAGAACAGTTCTTTACCGAAAAACTATACCATAATCTACTGGCTAACGGATATATGCTGTATTCAAGTGTATTGTATGCGGTATTCGAAAAGCAGTTTATAGATAGAGTTGTAGAAAGCACTTATAGAGTTTCTAGTGGAATAGGTGACCTTATAAAATCTCTACACACAGGTAAAATAAACCACTATATGTGGATATCCTACTTAGGAATAACAATTTTTCTTATCTTACTCATAATTACGGGAGGTTAACATGGAACACTTGCTAAGCATAGCCATCTTTTTGCCTTTAACAAGCGCATTGATAGTTGGGATTTTCCGGAACGAAAGGTTAACAAAGTTTCTCTCCATAATCACAGCACTGATAGTTTTCTCAATAACGCTTTATATGTTTTTAAACTTCGACTGGAATAATGAAAACTTCCAGTTTGTTTCTAAGTATACTTGGATTCCACAATTAGGCATTTCCTACCACATAGGCGTAGATGGCATGGCTATCTCTTTGCTTTTGTTAACATCCTTCATGTTTTTGGTCGCATTTATATGGTCCTTGAAGATAGAAGACAGACCAAATCTCTATTACGCTTTGTTCTTGGGTTTGTTTACCGCTTGTATGGGGGTCTTTTCAGCTCTGGACTTTTTCCTTTTCTACCTATTCTGGGAAGGGATGCTTATACCCATGTATTTCATAATAGGCTTTTGGGGTCATGACAGAAAGGTTTACGCAGCAAACAAGTTTTTCGTTTACACATTCTTTGGAAGTTTATTCCTTCTTTTGGGAGTCGCTTCTATTGTAGTGTATGGTTATGTAGTATCTGGGCAAATATCCTTTGATTACATGTTTCATAGGAATTTAAGCTACCCTTTTTGGCTTCAAACATTGGCGTTTTTCCTGTTCGGAATAGGCTTTGCTGTAAAGATACCAATGTGGCCCGTGCATACGTGGTTACCAGATGCACACGTAGAAGCACCTACAGCTGGTTCCGTAATACTTGCTGCTGTTCTTTTAAAGATGGGGACATACGGCTTCGTTAGATATTCTCTACCTTTGTTCCCAGAAGCTAGCAAAGACTATGTTTATATAATCTTAGTGCTTAGTTTAATTGCCATTATCTACACAGCTATGATGGCAATAGCGCAAACTCACATAAAGCGTCTTATAGCATACTCCTCTATTAGTCACATGGGATT